>JANONO010000233.1:0-2406 GCA_031420875.1 Gallionellaceae bacterium
GCCTGCTCGGCCTGGAAGCGGCCAATGGTTTGGCGCTCAGGGGCATGGGTGTGACCGTGGTGCATATCATGCCGTGGTTGATGGAGCGTCAGCTCGACCAGAGTTCGGCAAAAATGCTGCAAAAATCTTTGGAAGCCAAGGGGCTGAAATTTTTGCTGGAAACCCAAACACAGGAGCTGGTGGGCGATGCACAAGGTCGCATCAAAGCGATACGTTTCAAGGATGGCAGCGAGATTCCCGCTGACCTGCTGGTAATGGCGGTCGGCATACGCCCCAACACCGCCTTGGCCGAATCCGCAGGCATCCATTGCAATCGCGGCATCGTGGCCAACGACACCATGCAAACTTTCGACCCCAGCATTTATGCGGTAGGGGAGTGCGTGGCTCATCGAGGGGTTACTTATGGATTAGTGGCACCCTTGTTCGAACAAGCCAAGGTATGCGCCAATCACCTGGCGCGCATGGGCATCGCGCGCTATCAGGGTTCGGTCATGTCCACCAAACTCAAGGTCACTGGTGTTGATTTGTTTTCTGCGGGCGATTTTACTGGCAACGACCAGACTGACCAGATTGTGCTGCACGATGTGGCTGGCGGGATTTACAAAAAGCTGGTGATTCAAGCAGACAAGCTGATAGGCGCAGTCATGTATGGCGATACCAAGGATGGCTCGTGGTATTTTCAGATGATACGCGATGGTAAAAATGTCGCGGAAATTCGTCATCAACTGATGCTGGGTCAATCGCATCTGGGGGATATTGGCCATCAAGGTCAGAGCAGCGCAGCAGCCATGCCGGATACCATGGAAGTGTGCGGCTGCAATGGCGTGTGCAAAGGCACTATCGTCAAAGCCATCAAAGAAAAAGGCTTGTTCACACTGGACGATGTACGCAAACACACCAAGGCCTCTTCTTCCTGCGGCTCCTGCACCGGGCTGGTGGAGCAACTGCTGGCCTCAACCGTCGGCGGCGCGTACACCCCGGCGCTGAATGCTACTAAGCCGATGTGCGGCTGCACCAGCCTGACTCATGAGCTGGTACGGCAAGCCATTTCTGCGCAGATGCTGATCAGCATTCCGCAAGTCATGCAAACGCTGGAATGGACTACGCCAAATGGCTGCGCCAGTTGTCGCCCAGCGCTCAATTACTATGTGCTGTGCGCTCATCCACGCATAGCACAGGACGATCCGCAATCGCGTTTCATCAATGAACGGGCGCATGCCAACATTCAGAAAGATGGTACCTATTCCGTCATCCCGCGCATGTTCGGCGGCGTGACCACGGCCAAGGATTTGCGCCGCATTGCGGATGTAGCCGATAAATACAACATCCCCACAGTCAAGGTCACCGGCGGTCAGCGCATTGATTTGCTGGGCGTCAAAAAAGAAGACTTGCCCAAAGTGTGGGCTGATCTGGATATGCCTTCCGGCCATGCGTATGCCAAGGCGCTGCGTACCGTGAAAACCTGCGTGGGCAGCGAATGGTGTCGTTTCGGTGTGCAGGATTCCACACAAATGGGCATAGACCTGGAACGAGAGTTGTGGAAAATGTATGCGCCGCACAAAGTGAAAATTGCCGTCTCCGGTTGCCCGCGCAATTGCGCCGAATCGGGTATCAAAGATGTCGGCGTGATCGGCGTAGATTCTGGCTGGGAAATATATGTGGCGGGCAATGGCGGCATCAAGACCGTGGTCGCGCAGTTCCTGGTTAAAGTCAAAACCCACGATGAAGTATTGGAGTATGCTGGCGCTTTTCTCCAGCTTTATCGCGAAGAAGCGCGCTACTTGGATCGTACCGTGCATTACGTGGAGCGGGTAGGGCTGGAGTACGTTAAACAAAAAATGGTCGGGGATATTGTGAACCGCAAGGCTTTGTATGAACGCCTGCTCTATGCCTTGCAAGATGAAAAAGACCCGTGGAAAAAAGACAACGTGAATCAGCGTGAGTTTACAGCGCTGACAATTTAACCTTCCCTCTCCCGTGCTATCGCGCACTACTCTCCCGCTTGCGGGAGAGTGGCTGGGGGGGGGGAGGGTGACTTAATGTAGGAGACTCAATGAACGATTGGCACAAAATCATTGCCCTGAACGACATACCCAAACTGGGCGCGCGCGTGATAAAGACGGCGCAAGGCGATATTGCGGTGTTCCGCACTGTGGATAACGAAGTGTTCGCGCTGCGCGACAAATGCCCGCATAAGGGAGGGCCGCTATCACAAGGCATCGTGTTCGGAAAAAAAGTGGCTTGCCCGTTGCACAATTGGAACATCAACCTGGAGGATGGCAATGCGGTCGCGCCGGATGTGGGGTGTACTCAGCGTTACCCGATTAAAGTGGAAAACGGTGAAGTCTATTTGTCTTTGACCAGCCCTCAGCTTGAGCATGCCTGATCTGATCTGTGATGACAGCC
>JANONO010000234.1:0-2884 GCA_031420875.1 Gallionellaceae bacterium
AACAACCTGTCATAAAGAAAGTAAATAAATGAGTAACCACACCCTGACCCATCTCGACGTGTTGGAAAGCGAATCCATCCACATCATGCGCGAGGTCGCAGCTGAATGTAAAAATCCGGCGCTGCTGTTTTCCGGCGGCAAGGATTCTATCGTCATGCTGCGATTGGCGGAGAAAGCCTTTCGCCCAGCCAAGTTTCCTTTTCCTTTGGTGCATATAGACACCGAGCATAATTTCCCGGAAGTCATTGCCTGCCGCGACAAACTGGCTGCGGATTTGGGCGAGCGGCTGATCGTGCGTTCGCTGGAAGATTCCATCAAGCGTGGCAGCATCGTCATTAAAGACCCTGATAAACCGCGCAACCCTTTTCAGTCGGTCACGTTGTTGGAAACCATAGCCGAATTTGGCTTTGATGCCTGCATGGGCGGGGCGCGCCGTGATGAAGAAAAGGCGCGCGCGAAGGAGCGCATCTTTTCTTTCCGCGACGAGTTTGGCCAGTGGGATCCAAAAAATCAGCGCCCTGAATTGTGGGACATCTACAACACCCGTGTCCACAATGGCGAGAACATCCGCGTGTTCCCGATCAGCAACTGGACCGAGATGGACATCTGGCAATACATAGGCCGCGAAAAATTGTATATCCCGCCGATTTATTATGCCCATGAACGCGAAGTGATTCGCCGGGGCAACTCGGTCATTCCGGTGTCGCATCTGGTACAAGCTAAACCGGGCGAGAAAGTGGAAGTTGTTTCGGTGCGCTTCCGTACCGTGGGCGACATGACCTGTACCGCGCCAGTAGAATCCACGGCAAGCAATGTGGACGAGATCATAGAAGAGACCGCTACCACTCGCATCACCGAACGCGGCGCGACCCGCATGGACGATCAGACTTCGGATGCTTCGATGGAGTTGCGTAAAAAAGAAGGGTATTTTTGATTTAGCTAAAAGCCGTTCGCCCTGAGCTTGTCGAAGGGTTAACATTTATGCTTCGACAAGCTCAGCACGAACGGTGCAGAATAAATTTAATATCAATAGAAATAAATTATGAACAACACCACACAACTACTTCGCTTCATCACCGCCGGCAGTGTAGATGACGGCAAGAGCACCTTGATCGGTCGTTTGCTGCACGATTCCAAATCTATCTTCGAGGATCAGCTTTCCGCCATTTCAAAAACCAGCGAGAAGCGCGGCATGGCAGCGGTGGATCTGTCTCTGCTCACCGATGGCCTGCAAGCCGAGCGCGAACAGGGCATCACCATAGATGTGGCTTATCGTTATTTCGCCACGCCCAAACGCAAATTTATCATCGGCGATACACCGGGGCACGAGCAATACACGCGCAACATGGTCACGGCTGCCAGCACCGCGAACCTGGTAGTCATCCTAGTTGATGCGCGCAAGGGTGTGCTGGTGCAGACACGTCGCCATACTTATCTAGCTAGTCTGGTGGGTGTGCCGCACATTGTGCTGGCCGTTAATAAAATGGATATGGTGGAATACTCGGAAGATGCCTTCAACGCAATTTGTGCGGAGTATCGTGCCTTCGCCGCGCAGCTAGGTCTGCATGAGATTACCTTCATTCCCATGTCGGCATTGGATGGCGACATGGTGGTAGAACGGGGCGAGAATTTGAATTGGTATCGGGGCAGCGCTTTGCTGGAGCTGCTGGAAAATGTTGCAATAGACCATGATCTGAACACCACGGATTTTCGCTATCCAGTGCAATGGGTATGCCGCCCGCAATCGCAGGAATACCATGATTTCCGCGGCTACATGGGGCGCATCGAATCGGGTGCTGTTGCGACAGGCGATGAAATTACCATCCTGCCTTCTGGTCGTACCACCCGGATAAAAGAGATAGTCACTTACGACGGCAATGTGCAGCACGCTTACGCACCGCAATCGGTCACCTTAACGCTGGCTGATGAAATTGATATTTCGCGTGGAGACATGTTCGTCAAAAAAGATGCTCCGCCACAAGTCGCTAAAGAATTTGAAGCCATGCTGTGCTGGCTGTCGGAATCGCCGCTGGACTTAAACCGCAAATACATTATCAAGCACACCACGCGCGTGGTGAAATGCGTGTTCTCGCGCTTGGCGTACCGCGTGGATGTGAACACATTGGCTCATCATGCATCCAGTACGCTCAACATGAACGACATCGCCCGTGTCGCACTAAAAGTGCAGCAGACGTTGGTGTTCGACAGCTATCGGAAGAATCGCGCCAGCGGCAGCTTCATCGTGATAGACGAGGCGACGAATAATACGGTTGCAGCGGGGATGATAGCTTAACGATATTTCGATAGTGTTCGTTTGACTCCGCTAGATTGAAGGTGCAATGACGCAGGGTGGGTAAACAGGTTTATCGTTTGCCCACGCGGTTTGCTATCCGCGTGGGCAAAAGAACGTGCCCACCCTACGACAATTGAATTACTTTCGTTTCCAAATGGAATTGGAATAACTCAATTGGAATAACTCAGTGGGGCAGGGTATTGAACAACTTTCTAACAATACTCAAGCCCCCACACCGGTAACATTTGCCGAGGCTTTCTGGTATTGGCTGAAGCTGGGCTTCATCAGCTTTGGTGGCCCGGCTGGGCAAATTTCCATCATGCACCATGATTTGGTCGAGAAAAAACGCTGGATTTCTGAACGGCGTTTTTTGCACGCGCTAAATTACTGCATGGTTCTTCCCGGCCCGGAAGCACAACAACTGTAAGCGCTCCACAAACCCCAACCTATTCACCCCGCCATTTCGCTGGTTAAATCGAGCGCATGCAAATTCCACGGCAACAGCGCTTCAACCTAAAAACCGCAGTTGAACGATGCCAACCCTTCGATACGCCCGCTGTGCGGGCTACTCAGGGCGAACGGCTCCTCACC
>JANONO010000235.1:0-2061 GCA_031420875.1 Gallionellaceae bacterium
GCTGCTGCCTCGGATGTCCAATAGACATGCGTAATGGTCTGTGACCCATCGCGATTATGCTTTTCGTAAGTTGAGCTACGCCCATTGCTGGACTGGCTCTTGAGTTGCCCCCAGTTTTCCATGTCATCAGTCGGCTCTGCACCCGATGCAGCCAAAGCAGCTATCGTCGCAAGTGTGCTAGTGCTATCGAGATGCGCGTAGATCAAATTGAGTTGCTCGAAGTCGTGCAAATTTGGTTTGGTGCTAAGTGTGCTGGCGGCATTTGCGCCCGTGTTAGAAAAATAATCCATGCAGGTATTTTGCGAACTACCATTTTCAGAAGTGTGACCGAGTCCGAAAGTGTGCGCGATTTCCTGACACATAACGTGCAATTTTTCATTGGGATTGTTGTACGTGGCCGTAGTAAAGTATGTGTCGTTCAACTTGGCAGAGCCCTGCGTAATGTGTGTGCCGCCAGTGATGTAAATGGTAGCCAGGCCGAGCCAGCCATTCTTGCCGTAACTGCCATTACAAACTTGCGTTGTTCCGGCCACCATTGCACAGCGCTTGCTCGGTTGACCCGCAACAACTGCGGTTAACAGCGGGGAAGTAGTCAAAAATAACTGCGGGCTATTCCAGTCCTGTGAGGTTTGTGCCAGCTTGGACTTCCAGTCGCTGGTGGTCAGGTTATCTACCAGCTTTAAAGTGAACGGATTGGCAGTGCGCGCCCAGTGGTAGCTGCCCCAGGAATGCGCCGCGTAAGCCTGTGACGGAAGCGCCGCACAGGCAAAGACAAAGACAAAGGCTAGCAGCGGCAATACTCGTTGAATAGAGGGTGTAAACATAAAATCTCCTCAATTAACTTTAACTCCAAGGCACGTTATACCTGCACTGTCTTATAAATAACTTCAACGACCACACCCTAAATCACTGGCTGCGCCCTCGCCATGCCCTGCTTCCACACTATCAACAGCAAGCCCAGCAAGCCCATACCCGCGCTGCATGAATACAGCACGCTGGCACCGTAGTGCTGCCAGATCGGGCCGCTCAGCAATCCACCAACCACGCCACCCGCACCGTAAGTCAGACTGCCGAATAGCGCCTGACCTTTAGACTGATGCCGACCTTGAAAAAACTCATGTACTAGCCCGACCGAGGCGGCATGATACGCGCCGAAGGTGGCAGCATGCAGCACTTGTGCGACCAACAGCAGCAGCAGCAAGTCCACACCCCAGCCGATCAGCATGAAGCGCACTACCGCAGCGGCAAAGCTGACCAACAGGATGCGGGTATAGCCGAAGTGGCGCACTAACCAAGGCATGATGAAGAACACGCCGATTTCGCAGATCACACCCAGCGCCCACAGCCCGCCCACCGCGCTCTTGGAATAACCGTGCTCAACCAGATAAATCGAGAAAAAGGTGTAGTAAGGACCGTGCGCGACCGACATCAAAAAACACGCGCTGAACAAAGCGATGACGCGCGGCTGCAACACGATTTTCTTGATCGGCTGATGGTCGGTGTGATGCGCCAGCACTTCGGTGGGCGGGATCTGCCGCGAGAATATAAGAATACCAATCTCGATCACCAAGCCCACCCACAACAGCCAGGCAATAGCCATGTAATCCAGCGCGTAACCCAGCCCGACCACGGCGGCGATGAAGCCTATTGAACCCCATGAGCGTATGCGCCCGTAGCGCGCGCTGTGCTTGCCAAGATAAGTGAGCGTGGTCGCTTCCACCAACGGCATCGAAGCGCTCCAGAAAAACCCCATCAGTGCCAGCACCGCAAACATGCCCCAGAAACTGGTGGTAGCAAATACACCGAGATAACACACCGCACTCAAGATCGCCGCGACCTGCACCACCAGCAAACGCTTGCCGGTACGGTCGGCCAGCCAGCCCCAAATATTAGGCGCGACCATACGCATCACCGGCCCGATAGACATCAGCGTGGCGATTTCAATGGCGCTCATGTGGATAGATTTCAGGTACAAGCTCCAGTAGGGCGCAAACATCCCGACGAAGGCGTAGTAGAAAAAATAGAATCCGGCGATGCGCCAGTAGTAGTTTTTGGAGGTGG
>JANONO010000236.1:0-4027 GCA_031420875.1 Gallionellaceae bacterium
GGCACCTCTAAAAATCCAAACTCCGTCGCGATGCTGCGTTGCTCCAAAAATTTTAACGCTTACATATCAAACATATGCGGCGCGCTAAAATTTTTCTCGCGCCTTGCCTAGCTTAGGATTTTGAATTTTTAGAGGCGCCCTTTACAATTTAGAAATGTAATTTAAGTGCAATCCAATTCAAACCGAACTCCCCACATCATCCTCTTCGGTCAGCATCAAAGCCCCTGAGTTTACGTCCGCGATAATTTGCTGGGCCTCTTCCACAAATTCGGCGGGCACTTGCACTCTTACCCCGCCGACTGCCACAGAGACGAGAGAATAGGACTGCGCCATATTGGCATCGGCTAAAATGGCGGGTATGCCTTCCGCCTCCAATCGGGCGCGCAGTATGTGCATGGTGATGCTGTTGAACGAGCTGGCCACTGTGACAAAATTAAGCGGGTCATAATGAATCGGCGCAGCAACAGTCTCCACCTCAGGCGGCCAGGGTAGATATGAAACGCCCCTGCTTTCGAGTTCTTCCTGCACCACTTGCACCGCCATCTCTATCAATGTTCCCGATCTTAATTTGTCCAGTAAATATTCATCACTGAAGTGACGATATATTTCTGCCAAAGCACTCTTGAAAATTTTCATAAATATACGTTCAATGTTCCAGTAGCCATGCGACCATCTCGCCCGCCCTAAGGGGCACTAGGCGATGTTCGCCTAGATCGAGCGATGCAGGTACTTGCCACGGCTTTTTGTGCAAGGTGATGCTTTGCGTATTGCGCGCTAGCCGATAAAAATCGGCCCCATAAAAACTGGCGAACCCTTCCAGCTTGTCCAGCGCATGCGCCTGATCAAAGGCTTCCGCATACAGTTCTATGGCGGCATGGGCGGTATAAATTCCGGCACAACCGCAGGCGGTTTCTTTGGTGTGTTGAGCATGTGGCGCGCTGTCAGTGCCGAGGAAGAATTTTTTATTGCCGCTGGTGGCTGCGGCAACCAATGCTGTGCGGTGCGTCTCGCGCTTGAGCACCGGCAGGCAATAATAGTGCGGGCGGATGCCGCCGTTGAACATGGCATTGCGGTTGTAAAGCAGGTGATGCGCGGTGATGGTGGCGGCAATGTTGTCCGCCGCCTCTGCTAC
The DNA here is from genome assembly GCA_031420875.1 of Gallionellaceae bacterium. Taxonomy (GTDB): domain Bacteria; phylum Pseudomonadota; class Gammaproteobacteria; order Burkholderiales; family Gallionellaceae; genus Nitrotoga. Next base: position 1,133 of record JANONO010000236.1, read on the forward strand.
AAAGTGTGCGGCGTCTGCGGTGGTGATGTGCTCGAATACCACGCGCAAGCCAGGCAGGTCGCGCAGCAGCGGTTGCAACACGCGCTCGATAAACACACTCTCGCGGTCAAATACATCCACTGCTGCATCGGTGACTTCGCCATGCACCAGCAGCGGCATGTCGCAACGCTGCATTTCTTCCAGCGCGGGATAGGCTTTACGCATGTTGGTTACGCCGGAATCAGAGTTAGTGGTGGCACCCGCAGGGTAATATTTTACGGCATGAATCATGCCGCTTTGTTTGGCTTTGCGGATTTCTTGTGCCGTGGTGTTGTCGGTGAGAAACAGCGTCATTAGCGGTTCAAACTGCATACCCGCAGGAATGGCAGCGATGATGCGCGCACGATAAGCCAGCGCCTGTTCGGTAGTGGTGACTGGCGGTTTAAGATTGGGCATGACGATGGCGCGGGCAAACTGGCGTGCCGTATCAGGTAGCACCGATTGCATCAGCGCACCGTCGCGCAAGTGCAGATGCCAATCGTCGGGGCGGGTTAGGGTGATTTTCATTGCTGTCATTTTACTCTGCTTGCCCCTTAATTTGCAGCGCGCGTTGATACAAGTGATTTTTGCTGGCCCCGCTTATTTGCACGGCCAGTTGCACTGCGCGCTTGAGCGGTATTTCTTGCAGCAATAAAGTTAGAATGCGCTCGGCCTCGGCATCCAAGTCTTGCTGCTGCTCCGCTGCACCCGAAATCAGCAACACAAATTCGCCGCGCTGGTTGTTCGGGTCGGCATGCAGCCAAGCCAGTGCTGCGGCCAGTGAACAGCGGTGTATGCTCTCGAACAGCTTGGTTATTTCGCGGGCAAATACAATCTGCCGCTCGTCACCGAAAATGCGATGCAGATCGGTTACGCATTCCACAATGCGGTGCGGAGCTTCATAAAACACTAGGGTATAAGGCAAGGTGTTGAGGTCTTGCAAGGCACGACAACGTGCAGCGGATTTGTTGGGTAAAAACCCATAAAATAAAAAATGCGGGTCAGGCAAGCCCGCAGCGCACAAGGCTGCTAAGGCTGCATTCGCACCGGGGATGGGAATCACCCGATAACCGGCAGCACGTACTTCAGCCACCAATAGCGCACCGGGATCGCTCACCGCCGGGGTGCCGGCATCTGTTACCAGTGCCACCGCCTGCCCTTGTGCCAGCAGTTCGATGATCTTGGTCGCCGCCGCGCGTTCGTTGTGTTGGTGCAGCGCCATCAGTCGGTTGGTAACAATATCGTAGTGTGCCAACAGATGGCCGGTGTTGCGCGTGTCCTCGGCGGCGATGGTGTCGGCTGATGTCAGCACATCGAGTGCGCGCAAACTTATGTCACGTAAATTCCCTATCGGCGTGGCAACTACATATAATGCACATTCTAATTTCTGCCTTTGACTGCTATGCACCGTTTTCCCTCTTGTCGTTGGTTGCCGCCTTTGACTGCCATGCGCTGGTTTCCCTCTTGTCATTGGTTGCTGTTAGCCGCCGCACTATACGTGAGCGTGGGTGGCTGTGCCACCCCCCCAACTCATCAGCCTGCAACCCCCATTATTGCAGCGCCCCCCACACCTCAGCCAGCCGCTCCAGTGGAATCGGTTACCAAACCCGTAGAGCTTGAGCCGATAGTGGAGACACAACCTTTGCCGCAGGTTGAAGTTCAATCTTTAACTTTAGATGAGCCCTTGACGCAGTCGCCGGACGCGAATCCAGCCGCCCATATTGCGTTGCTGTTGCCCCTCAAATCAACCCCCTTTGAGCGGGCTGCCGATGCTGTGCGACAGGGGTTTTTTGCGGCTGCCAGCAGTCAGCAACAAACCTTGCCGATCAGAGTCTATGGCAGCACAGATGAGAGCCAAGACATTGTGGCGCTGTATAAAATTGCCTTAGCCAATGGCGCGGTCGCCGTGGCGGGCCCGCTGACGCGCGATGGGGTTGTTGCGCTGGCGGATTATCCGAATATAGACGTGCCGACTTTGGCGTTAAACATCGTTGAAAACGAAGTCGCCGATAAGCTGTATTTTTTTGGCCTGTCGGCAGAGGCCGAGGCTAGACAAGTCGCGCAACTGGCAACAGCAGCAAAGCTGCACTATGCCACCATCATCAGCACCGGCACCGCACTCTCCAAGCGCTTATCGCTGGCCTTTGCCGAAGAATGGAAATCCTTAGGCGGCAGCGTGACCGAGGAAATTTTGTATAAAAATGATCCGGCAGCGCTGGCGCTACTTCCTACCGTAGCGGGTGAGGGCGCGCCAGATGACCTGTCCACTCCACGGTCAGACGATGCCGACCCAGATTTCATCCCGCCGCCGACCATTGCGCCGGGCAATATGGTGTTCCTTGCGGCGGATGTAGAAAAAGCGCGGGTGATACGCCCTTACCTGAATGCGGCGCTACCGATTTACGCCACTTCGCAATTGTTCAATGGCAATACGGATACCCTGACCAATTATGATCAGAATGACGTTTACTTTGTCGGCATGCCCTGGTTGCTGCAACCCGATCATCCGGCGGTGATGATTTATCCTCGCGCCAACCCAGCGCTGGAGCCGGATAGGGAACGTCTGTATGCGCTTGGAGTGGATGCCTTTCGCTTGCTCAATATCATGCTCAGCAACAGCTATCGCACCGCATTGCCCTTGGATGGTGTGACCGGGCGCATCCATCTGAGAAACAAGCAGTTTCAGCGCGATGCCATTCCCGCACAAATTAAACAGGGGCGTAGTCAGGTGATAGAAAAGGCTGGAAAAAATCACTAATTATATTCCCCGATCAAAAGGACATTTATGTAGGGCGGGTCACACCCGCCGTTGTTTGTTGGCAGGTGTGACCCGCCCTACGGATTATTTTACCTTTGAAGTGGAAATGGAAATAAGGC
>JANONO010000237.1:0-1774 GCA_031420875.1 Gallionellaceae bacterium
TCCACGCGCCTTGCCGCGATTAAGGGCGTCACCGAAGAAACCACCACCGGGGTACACCGTCTGTATCAAATGCATGAGCGCGGCGAATTGAAATTTCCCGCCATCAACGTAAACGACTCGGTCACCAAGTCCAAGTTCGACAACCTGTATGGCTGCCGCGAATCTCTGGTGGATGCGATCAAGCGTGCCACCGATGTGATGGTGGCCGGCAAGATCGCCGAGGTTGCGGGTTATGGCGATGTGGGCAAAGGTTCCGCACAAGCGTTGCGCGCCTTGTCTGCGCAGGTGTGGGTGACCGAGATCGATCCGATCTGCGCGCTGCAAGCCGCGATGGAAGGCTATCGCGTCGTCACCATGGATTACGCTTGTGAGCATGGCGACATTTTTGTCACCGCCACCGGCAATTTTCATGTCATCACCCATGAGCACATGAAGAAAATGAAAAATCAGGCCATCGTGTGCAACATCGGCCATTTCGACAACGAAATTGACGTCGCCTCGCTCAAGCAATACACCTGGGATAACATCAAGCCACAAGTGGATCACGTCATTTTTCCTGACGGCAAAAAAATCCTGCTGCTGGCCGAAGGTCGCCTGGTGAATCTGGGTTGCGGCACCGGCCATCCGTCCTACGTGATGTCCTCTTCGTTCGCCAACCAGACCATCGCGCAGATCGAATTGTTTACCCGCAACAAGGATTATCCTATCGGCGTGTACACCCTACCCAAACATCTGGATGAAAAAGTCGCGCGTTTGCAACTGACCACGCTGAACGCGCAACTAAGCACCTTGACCGACCAGCAAGCAGCGTACATCAGCGTGCCGAAGGAAGGCCCGTACAAGGCTAATCACTACCGCTACTAAAAGCAGCATGGCCTTAGACCGTAGCGAATTCGTTGACTATGTGCTGGAACTGATGGCCGGTTGGGCGGCGGTTTCGGCACGCAAGATGTTTGGCGGATACGGCTTGTATCGCGAAGGGCAGATGTTCGCATTAATCGCTGAGGACGAGTTATTCTTCAAGACTGACACGGCTAACGTAGCACAATTCGAGCGGGCAGGTTGCCATCAGTTTATTTACGCCAGCCAGACGCGCACTGTGCAGATGTCATACTGGTCAGCGCCAGCAGCCTGTCTTGATGCGCCCGCCGAAATGTGCGAGTGGTGTCAATCTGCTTATGGTGCGGCATTACGAGCACAGCGACAGTAGGGTGGGCAGGCTTTTCTGCCCACGCTGCATACCCCGCGTGGGCACGATGAGACCGTGCCCACCCTACAGCGGATAAATCTGGGAAAGGGAAACACAAATGAAACTGCAATTTCAACTGCTGTTAATCTGGATACTCAATGCGCTCGCCTTGTTTGCGGTGGCGAACTTCGTGCCGGGCATACATGTGGACGGTTTCGGTTCGGCACTGATCGCTGCGTTTTTTCTGGGGCTGGTCAACACGCTGATCCGTCCGCTGCTGTTATTGCTCACTCTGCCGGTGACGATGCTCACCTTGGGCTTGTTCATTTTTGTCATCAACGGACTGCTGTTCTGGTTCGTCGGCTCGGTGTTGCGCGGCTTTGTTGTGGATGGTTTCTGGTACGGCGTATTGGGCGCCGTGCTGTACAGCATTTTTTCGTGGGCGCTGACCGCAGCAGCTGTACAACTGGTGAGAAGGCAATGAGGCTCACATGGACACCTCTAAAAATCCAAACTCCGTCGCGATGCTACGTTGCTCAAAAATTTTTAACGCTTACATATCAAACATATGCGGCGCGCTAAAAA
>JANONO010000238.1:0-3738 GCA_031420875.1 Gallionellaceae bacterium
CACAGCGGCATACAATAAAAATGCATCGCCGTTTGTTTGGCGCAAGCGTGAGGTCAAAGGCGCTCAGCTTCGCAATACCATTGTTAATTTATGCAATTAAACACTAGCTCCTTCGTAAACTTGAAGGACGAACTAGAGCAAAATGTAATTACTCAAGGAAAGTTATTTCAAGAATTTGAAAATTACCGTCAGAAAGTGTCTGACATTCTCGGTGATTCAAATCGAGTGGGGATGGCTGGCTCATTTGCTACGCGCAAAGATGAGCTCAATCTATCTATTAAGGTATGGGAACGGGTTTTTGTAGGTTCGCTGGTTTGTTTAATCTTCATGGCGGTTTTTGTTATCAGCCCCTCGTTGTCCGAGCAGCGCTGGGATGACCTGTTAGTTAGAATGCCTTTGACAGCGCCTATTATCTGGCTAGGATGGTTTGCCGCAAAGCAATACGGCTACAACATAAGACTCAGTGAAGACTATGCTTACAAAGCAGCGTCTGCTATGGCATTTGAGGGGTTTAAGCGCGAGACTCTTGATGAGAGCTTGGATATGCGCGCAAGTCTGTTAAAGACAGCCATCAAGAACTTGGGTGAGAACCCAATAAGAATTTATGATGGCAAGGGAAATCACGCAAGCCCTGTGCAAGAATTGTTTGAGAAAATAACTAAGGACAGAAAAGTTATGGAATTATTAAAGGCAATTGTGGATAAGCTTCCCAGCAAATAACAGCTCAACAAGCATGCCGAAAAATCTAAAAGAATAAGAACTATAGGGTAGAGTAGAGCAGTGGGGTCAGGCCTTACGCTTTACATTAGAAAAATTTAATGTGGTTTGTAAGGCCAGACCCCATGATTTGATTCAGACCCCATGATTTGATTATTTTTTAATCCGTCACCACCGCCCTTAATTCTATTTAATTAAACTATGAGCCTGTACACCCAACTACAACAAGCCAGAAGCGAAGAAGATGTTAAAGACGCTTACATCAAAGCACTGGGTCTAAAAGGGTTTACCAAAGGCTTGATTGATATTCAAACCAATGAAATCTGGTTTGAATCCAAAGATACGGGCAAGCATTCCAGCTATGCCATGTTCACGCAACTACTCCATTACGTCCAAGCCGCACTGAACAAAGGCGAAACTGTGCCGCCATTTTTGGCAGTGATCGACACAGAAAAAGCAGCGCTGATGAAGAGCGCCGATGTGCTGCCTTTCCTATCCAAGAGAACAGTGAAATGGGGGAAGTCTGCCAGCCAATACACCCAAGACGCTTTGGACGAAATCTCTGCACACATTGGTACGCATTTTGTTTCGTTCAAAATATCTACGCATGAAGACGAGTTTATCAGCACCGTTAAAACAGCTATTAAATCTGGCGACATCATCCGCACGCAGATTACGCCTGACAACCTAAAACAGGTTTTCGATAAATGGGTGGATATGGTTGGCCGCGAAATCGTCGGTGTTGATGAAGAAGATTACGCACTACTATTTTTTGCTGACATCATGCACGACGGCACGGTGTCAACGCATGCAAACTTGCCCGCTGAGTTGCTGCATAAAAACGGTGCGCCCGTCTTCAGCCTGGGCGGACACATGTACGAACTTGGGAATAAAGAAGGCTATCGCCAGTTTTGGGCGATCTATCACAAACCGCCAAAATCGGAATACCGCGACTATTTGCTTGAACGCCGCGACAGCCTGATTCCGCTGGACGAACGCAGCTTTAAAGGGGCGTATTACACGCCGCTGGCCGTGGTGGATAAGGCCTACGACAAGCTTGCCGAAACGCTGGGCAAAGACTGGCAAAAAGACTATATCGTCTGGGATATGTGCTGCGGCGTGGGCAACCTGGAAGTCAAGCACAGCAACCCGCGCAACATCTACATGTCTACGCTGGATCAAGCCGATATCGACGTGATGAAAGCCACCAAAACTTGCGTCGCCGCGCAACGTTTTCAATACGATTATTTGAATGACGATATTACTGACGGCGGAAAGATTGATTACAGCCTCACCGATAAGTTGCCTGCGGGATTACGTAAAGCGATAGCGGAGGGCAAGAGGATTTTGGTGCTGATAAATCCGCCGTATGCTGAGTCAGCTAGCTCATTAGGTAGCGAAAACAAGACAGGGTAGCCACTACAAAAGTAGCCGCAGGCTTAGAGGGTTACGGCTTCGCAAATAGAGAACTATTCACGCAGTTCGTGGCACGTATTTCGCAAGAAATGCCAACCGCTACGATTGCTATGTTTTCTAAATTGAAATATATCAATGCATCTAACTTCGAGAAATTTAGACAGATATGGAACGCTCAATATCTAGGTGGTTTCGTGGTTCACAGCAAAGTATTTGATGGATTAAGTGGCAATTTCCCTATAGGTTTTTTAGTATGGCAAACGAATCTGCACGCCACACAAAAAACGCCCATTACTGAAATATTGGTAGAGGTATTCGATAAAAAAATGCAAGCCATTGGTGAGAAAATGTTTTATAACTTACCCAAAGACAGATTGTTAACTGAGTGGGTTAAACGTCCAAAACCGAACAAAATAGAAGTTGTTCCGTTGAAAAATGCAATCATTCCCGCAATAGTTACTAAAGATTTAAGGGGGGCAAAGTGGGCTGATGGGGCGATTTCATGCCTACTTAGTAGTTGTAACGATTTGCAGCATGCATCCCAGCAAACTGCATTATTTTCATCTGGCTATGGTAGTCCTGGTGCTTTCTTCGTTACCCCAGAAAACCTTTGGCAAGCCGCGAATGTGTTCGCGGTGCGCCGTTTGATTAAACCCACTTGGCTCAATGACCGCGATCAGTTCTTACAACCCACAGTACCGCTTTCAGACGAATTTAAAAACGACTGCCTGATCTGGATGTTGTTCAACGGCAGCAATCTAACCGCTGGCGCAAACGACCTTGAGTGGAACGGCAAAAAATGGTCTCTGGTCAACCACTTCATTCCCTACACCGAAGCAGAAGTAGGCGCGCCAGACCGCTTTGAATCCGACTTCATGGTGCAGTATTTAGCCGATAAAGAACTATCCACCGAGGCCCGCGCAGTGTGGCTCGCAGGGCAAGTGTTGTGGCAAGCGTATTTCGCCCACACCGACGTGCGCACCGTGCGCGACGAATTAAAACTGAATCGCCCCGATGTCGGCTGGTATCAAATCCGAAATGCCTTAAAAGCCCGAAACGCCAGCGGCGACACCACACCTGTTGATTTCGGCCCCTTTGAAACTGCCTATCGAGCCTTAAGCGACAAACTACGTCCGCAGGTTTTTGAGTTAGGATTTTTGCGTTAAGCGCAACACTAATAGCTAAATGTGTCAGCTTCGAATTATTTCCACAATCAATGGGGCAGGCTCCATTGATTTGTTTCAAGTTGAATCCGCCCTTTTTCTATCAAGGAGCAATTACATGGCAACAGCAACGGTGATGGTAGAACAAATTAGCACTACCGCCTGCTCTCACTCACAAGCAATTGACTTGATTGACATTCCTATTGTTTGGACGAATAAAATATCCTTTATAATCAATAGCTTGCAAAAATCAACCCCGCAGCCCGGCAATCTGTCAGGAGAGAAAAAACAATTTGCACAGTCCCGCCTGCAAACTGTTCGGGCTGCCCCAAAGCCCTGACCGCTTATTCATTAGCGCCTATCGAAGGTGGATTAAGTTCGCATGACCAGCAAGCTAATTGGTAAAATCAGGACTGACTGATTTTTCACCGGAGCCACTTCA
>JANONO010000239.1:0-3604 GCA_031420875.1 Gallionellaceae bacterium
CCCGTGAGTTCGCGCAGAATCATAATGTCCAACCCCGACACCAGCTCCGCTTTCAGGCTGGAGGCATTCACCAGTTCGGGATACACCAGCGCCGGACGCAGGTTGGCGAACAAACCCAAACCCTTGCGGATGCGCAGCAGACCTTGCTCCGGGCGCAGCGGACGCGCCAGCGTATCATATTGATAACCGCCCACCGCACCGAGCAACACGGCATCTGAATCCTGCGCCAGTTTCAGCGTAGCATCCGGCAAAGGGTCACCCGCTGCATCGTATGCCGCACCGCCGATATGAGCCTGCTCCAATTCGATCTTCAAGCCATCGCTACGCAAAGCTTGCAACACCTTCACTGCTTGCGCCACAATCTCTGGCCCGATGCCATCGCCTGGCAATACTGCAATTTTCATTTCAAAATCCTATTTTTCATAAACTCTACAGACTAAAACCTACATAGTCCCCTTTAACTAAAGGGGGTGGCGTAGCGGGGGATTTACGCAAACAACCACGGTTGCGCCGCACGTCGCTTGGTCTCAAACGCTGCAATCTCGTCCACATGCTGCAAGGTCAAGCCAATGTCATCCAGCCCATTCAACAAACAATGTTTACGAAAAACTTCCACTTCAAATTTGTAAATCGTGCCATCCGGCGCACTGATGGTCTGCTGCGCCAGATCAATTTCTAATGTGTAACCCACCTGCCCCGCTGTTGCCTTGAACAGCGCATCTAATTGTTGCGCTGCCAAGCGTATCGGCAGCAAGCCGTTCTTAAAGCAGTTATTGAAAAAAATATCGGCGAAACTGGGCGCGATAATGGCGCGGAAGCCGTAATCTTCCAAAGCCCAAGGCGCATGTTCACGCGACGAACCGCAACCAAAATTTTCGCGCGCCAGCAAAATCTGCGCGCCTTGGTAGCGCGACTGGTTAAGCACAAATTCATCATTGAGTTTGCGTTTGAAGTTATCCATGCCGGGTTCGCCGTGATCCAGATAACGCCACTCGTCAAATAGATTGGGGCCAAAGCCAGAGCGCTTGATAGACTTTAAAAACTGCTTGGGAATAATCGCATCAGTGTCCACATTAGCGCGATCCAGCGGCGCAACCAGCCCATTTAGAACGGTAAATTTATCCATAAATTATCCCTTGGCCGCTTTCTCAATAGCTTGCCCACCCTTTTGTATATCTTCGCCCAAACCCTTCATGGTATTGCAGCCGGACAATGCAGCCAGCGTCACCAACAATAATGCAATCTTCTTCATATTCGTTCCTTTCACCATTTGCTGACATCTACAAAATGTCCCGCAATCGCCGCAGCAGCGGCCATTTCCGGGCTAACTAAATGGGTGCGCCCACCCGCTCCTTGTCGTCCTTCAAAATTACGATTGGAAGTCGAGGCGCAACGCTCGCCCGGCAATAGTTTGTCGTCATTCATCGCCAGACACATCGAGCAACCCGGTTCGCGCCACTCAAAACCTGCTGCGATAAAAATCTTGTCCAGCCCCTCACCTTCGGCCTGTTTTTTGACCAAACCAGAACCGGGCACCACCATCGCCAATTTCACATTGGCCGCAATATGTTTACCGCTCACCACATTCGCTGCGACGCGCAAATCCTCGATGCGAGAATTGGTGCAAGAACCGATGAATACCTTATCAATTTTAATTTCGGTCATCGGAGTATTGGCTTGTAAACCCATGTATTTCAGCGAGTGCTCGATGCTGCTACGCTTCACCGGATCGCTCTCGCGCGCTGGGTCGGGCACACGTCCATTCACCGCCACCACCATTTCCGGCGACGTACCCCAAGTCACTTGTGGCTGAATGCTAGCGGCATCCAGACGCACCACCTGATCGAACTGCGCGCCTGCGTCGCTGTGCAAAGTGCGCCAAGAGGTCACGGCTTGATTCCACATCTCGCCCTGCGATGGCGCGAACGGGCGACCCTTGAGGTAGTTGATAGTGGTGTCATCCGCAGCAATCATGCCGGCACGCGCGCCTGCTTCTATGGTCATATTGCACAGCGTCATGCGCCCTTCCATCGAAAGATTGCGGACTGCGCTGCCAGCAAACTCAATGGTGTAACCCGTGCCACCCGCCGTGCCAATTTTTCCAATCACTGCCAGCGCGATGTCTTTAGCAGTCACGCCCTTGCCCAGCGCGCCTTCCACTAGCACCTGCATGGACTTGGTTTTTTTCATCAGCAAACATTGCGTCGCCATCACATGCTCGACTTCAGACGTGCCAATGCCAAACGCCAACGCGGCAAATGCGCCGTGGGTACTGGTATGCGAATCGCCACACACCACCGTCATGCCGGGCAAAGTCGCGCCCTGCTCCGGGCCGATGACATGCACGATGCCCTGACGCGGATCTGACATTTTAAATTCGGTGATACCCAACGCCGCACAGTTTTCATCCAGCGTCTCGATCTGCAATCGTGAAATCGGATCAGCAATACCCTGTGCGCGTCCCGTGGTCGGCACATTGTGATCGGCCACGGCCAGCATGGAAGCGATGCGCCAAGGCTTGCGCCCGGCCAAGCGCAAACCCTCAAATGCCTGCGGGCTGGTCACTTCATGCACCAAATGACGATCAATATAAATCAGCGCCGTGCCATCAGCTTCCTGACGGACTACGTGTGCATCCCAGAGTTTGTCGTATAAAGTTTTTGCGCTCATTGCTGTTACCTGATTAATCTGTACAAATTGAATTGGCCAAATTGAATTAGCAAAATTGAATGAGTGATTATGCCATAACAGGCGTGGCTTGGCAGCTTGCGGGCGACATTGCGTTCATTGACCCCAAATTTTCTGTAAATTTCACAAACTGGAACTGTCATGCATATTGAATCCATAGAGGTCGAGAATTACAAATGTTTCTGGAAGCCGCAGAAGATAATGATCGAGCCTGGATTTAACCTGTTTGTCGGTGCAAATAATTCAGGGGAAACTACAGTACTTGAGGCACTTGACCTTAATGCTGCTGTAGATACACCGCATTGCTCAGTTCGCAATATTCCAGAATTCGGGGGACGTGCAACAGGTAATTCTAGAATTGTTGTAAGGATAGCGACAGATATTCCAGAGCTGCGTCGCTTAGTTGGCAATCAGCTTTATGTGCCGCTTCCTAAAAATTACGCGCCTCCGGCAGGGCAAGAGCAAGTAGTCGCACAGAAAATTATTACCTCAGCAGGCATTGCTTTAGAAATTGGGTTTGAGGCAGGTGTTGACTCAGTTACTTATGGGCACCTCTAATAATTGCTCAAATTATAATCAAAAAAACATCCCTGTCGGTCCACCGAAAAGTGGGTGTCAAATACAAAAGCAACTTCGCCGGGGTAAAACAACTTCCTCACCCCTTTGGGGTGAGGGTTGGAGAGGGGGCTGTCAAACAAAATCGAAGTCGTCCCCGGTTTGCCGCCCTTCGGGTGTCCTCGATCAGCCGCAAGCAAGCGGGGCCGTGCAACTCGCCCTAGCAGCCTGTCGGACTTCGCTCGTAACACATTGGTTTTATTGATGCGCCCATTATTTAAGCAGATGTATATATCTTTATAAATCATCATGTTATGCCTCAACAAAACCCGAAGTCCGACAGACTCCTAGTCTTACTGTG
>JANONO010000240.1:0-2607 GCA_031420875.1 Gallionellaceae bacterium
GTGCAGTGCTTATTCTGGACGAAGTGATGACGGGCTTCCGCGTCAGCCTGCAAGGCGCACAAGGCTATTACGGCATCAAGCCGGATCTGGTCACGCTGGGCAAGGTGATGGGCGGCGGCCTGCCTGCCGCAGCATTCGGGGGGAGGCGCGACATAATGCAATGCTTGGCACCGCTCGGTGCGGTGTATCAAGCTGGCACCCTGTCCGGTAATCCGGTGGCAGTAGCAGCGGGCTTGGCTACATTGAAACTGGTTCAGGCCGCAGATTTCTACAAGCGCTTGTCGCATTCGGCCCAGCAATTGACTGAAGGGCTGACGGCCAGCGCCAAAAAGCGCGGCGTTCCATTTTGCGCCCAGTCAGTCGGCGGCATGTTTGGTCTGTATTTCAGCAGCGCATTACCCACCAGCTACGCCGAAGTCATGGCCTGCGACAAGGAAGCCTTCAACCGTTTCTTTCACGCCCTGCTGGATGCAGGTGTGTATCTGGCACCGTCGGCTTTTGAAGCGGGATTTGTTTCAGCTGCGCACACCGATGCGGATATTGCCGCCACCGTGGCTGCCGCCGATAAAATTTTCGCGGCCTGGTAATGGGGTTGTTTTCCAAGGCAGCGTTCTTCACCACCGTCAATCATCTGAAGGATTTACCGCTGCACGGCGGTCTGGAGGTGGCGTTTGCCGGGCGTTCCAACGCAGGTAAGTCGAGCGCCATCAATACGCTCGCCAACCATGTCCGCCTGGCTTACACCAGCAAAACACCGGGGCGGACCCAGCATCTCAATTATTTTGATCTGGGCGATCACCGTTTTCAGGTAGACCTGCCCGGCTATGGTTATGCCAAGGTACCGCCGGAAATCAGGGCGCACTGGGAAGGGCTGCTAAGCGAGTATTTACAAACGCGGGAAGCCTTGTGTGGCTTGGTTGTCATTATGGATTCCCGGCATCCGCTGACCGAATTGGACGAACAGATGCTGGGCTGGTTCGCGCTCACAGGCAAGCCGGTACATGTGTTGCTCACCAAGGCGGACAAACTCAGCCGCCAGCAGGCGACCCTGACCCTGAATCGTGTTAAATTACACCTTACTGAACACTATCCGCAGTGCTCGGTGCAGTTATTCTCCAGCTTGAAGAAAATCGGTATGGACGAAGCTGAGGCAGTAATCGGGAAGTGGTTTGCTACCGGATAACAAAAAAAAGCCCCTGGCAAAGGGGGGGAAGCCAGGGGCAGCAAGATGTCTTGACTTTTGGCCAAGACAACCCGTCTAGGGAGAGAAAACGGGAGACGACTCACATCATCTGCAAGGTAAGATAGGGGTGCTTTTAAATAGTTCCGGCCACCCCCAATTTTTTCTTCATTCATCTTTGGACACAGCGTTTATGCACACTACAGGACACTACCCACACAAACGCATGCGGCGCATGCGGCGCGATGCATTCTCGCGCAATTTAATGCGCGAAAATGCGCTGACGGCTGCGGATTTAATCTACCCGGTGTTTGTGCTGGAAGGCAGCAACAAAGTCGAGGATGTGAAATCCATGCCGGGGGTACAGCGCAAGACGCTGGACTTGCTGCTTGCCGACGCCGAGCAGTGCGTCAAGCTGGGCGTTCCGATGATGGCGCTATTCCCGGTAATCGGCGCTGCGCTCAAGAGCGAAGATGCGCGCGAAGCGTTCAACCCGGATGGGCTGGTACCAATTGTTGTCGCCGCACTCAAGAAAAATTTCCCCGAACTCGGCATCATGACCGACATCGCCCTCGACCCCTACACCAGCCACGGCCAGGATGGCTTGCTGGATGCCAGCGGCTACGTCATGAACGACGAGACCATCGCCGTGCTGGTGCAACAAGCGCAAGTCCATGCGCAAGCCGGGGCTGATGTAGTAGCACCGTCCGACATGATGGACGGGCGCATCGGCGCGGTGCGCGCCGCGCTCGATCGTAAAGGCCATATCCACACCCGCATCATGGCTTATGCCGCAAAATATGCTTCCAGCTTTTACGGCCCGTTCCGCGATGCGGTGGGCTCCAGCGCCAATCTGGGCGCGGGTAACAAATATACTTACCAGATGGATCCAGCCAATTCCGACGAAGCACTGTGGGACGTCGGGCTGGATTTGCAAGAAGGCGCAGACATGGTCATGGTCAAACCGGGCATGCCCTATCTGGACATCGTGCGCCGCGTTAAAGATGAATTCAAAGCGCCCACTTTTGTGTATCAGGTCAGCGGCGAATACGCCATGCTCAAGGCGGCAGCGCAAAACGGCTGGCTGAATGAAGAGGCATGTGTGCTGGAAGCGTTGTTGTCATTTAAACGCGCCGGGGCGGATGGGATATTGACTTACTTTGCGTTGGATGCGGCGAGATGGTTAAAGCAGGGGCAGTGAAAGACATTTGCTAAATATGAAATCTCCGAAAAACAACAAAGGCTTTAGGAACTGGCTCGCTTTTAAAGTTCACGGCTGTTGGCAACAGAGCTTTTGGATTAGGTGGGTACTTGCCCCATTTATAATAGGTATTCTTCCCGCACTTACTGTTGCGTATTATAGTAACCGCAAGTTTGGTGAACTGGTGAAGCAGCACTTTTCGGAACTAGCTGTGTGGTTAGATGCC
>JANONO010000241.1:0-5796 GCA_031420875.1 Gallionellaceae bacterium
ATCGCACTGTTTGAAGGCATCGGTAAAATCCTGCGCGATCAGGCGGCGAATTTTTTGTGCTTGCAGGTAATAGGCATCGTAGTAGCCGTGCGATAGCACATAAGTGCCTATCATAATGCGCCGCTTTACTTCCGCGCCGAAACCCTGCGCGCGGCTGCGCTCATACATCTCGGTTAGGTCTTTATATTCGGGTGCGCGATAGCCGTATCTCACGCCATCGAAGCGTGACAGATTGCTGGAGGCTTCCGCCGGAGCCAGCACGTAGTAAACCGGGACTGCTAATTTGGAATTGGGTAGACTAATGTCCACAACGGTTGCGCCCAGTTTTTTATATTCGGCAATGGCATCGTTGACACAATTTGCCACATCCTGCGCCAAGCCCGCAGCAAAAAATTCTTTCGGCAGACCGATACGCAGACCCGCCAATGGTTTGTTCAAATCGCGCGTGTAGTCTTCCTTGTCGCGCTGCAAACTGGTGGAATCGCGCTCGTCGAAGCCAGCCATCACATTCAGCATCAACGCCAAATCTTCCGCGCTCTTCGCCATCGGCCCAGCTTGATCGAGGCTAGAGGCAAAGGCAATCATGCCGTAGCGCGACACCACGCCATAAGTAGGCTTGATCCCGGAGATGCCGCACAGCGCGGCGGGTTGACGGATAGAGCCGCCGGTGTCGGTGCCGGTCGCTGCCGCACACAAGCGCGCTGCCACGGCACAGGCCGCGCCACCGGAGCTGCCACCGGGCACGGCATTTTGATTCCAGGGATTTTTTACTGCGCCAAAATACGAAGTTTCATTGGACGAACCCATCGCAAATTCGTCCATATTGGTCTTGCCCAGATTCACTGCTCCGGCGTTGTTGAATTGCGTGATGACGTGTGCGTCATAAGGTGCGATAAAATTTTCCAGCATTTTTGAACCGCAGGTAGTGCGCCAGCCTTTGGCACAGAAAATATCTTTCTGTGCCAGCGGAATACCCGTTAAAGGTTGCGCCTTGCCGCTCTTCAGGAGCGCATCGGCCGCGCGCGCTTGCGCCAAACTGGTTTCGGCATGAGTAGTGATGTAAGCATTCAGCGCGGGATTGAGCGCTGCGATGCGGTCGAGGTAAAGCTGAGTGAGTTCGACGCTGGAGATTTTTTTTGCGGCCAGTTGCGCGGAAAGTTGTTTGAGCGATGTGTTTATCATGTTTATCTGGGTCGTATGAGGAAGAGCACCCTCTCCCTTAGCCCCTCTCCCGCAAGCGGGAGAGGGGAGTAATTATTCGATGACTTGTGGAACGAGGTACAGCCCGGCTTCGACTTGCGGCGAGCCTTTATATTGTGGCGCAATAGACTGAAACAACTCGCGCTGATTCTGCTCCGTGACCACATCTTCGCGTAAGCGCTGGGTAATATCCAAAGCATGCGACATCGGGACGATACCTTGGGTATCCACGGCCTGCATCTCTTCGATCAAGCCGAAGATGTTCTGCATCTGGGTTTGAGCAGCCACGGCTTCCTGTTCGGTTATAGCTAGTCGCGCCAGGCTGGCAACTTTGCGGACATCGTTAATAGTGAGCGACATAGGCTGATAATGCTTTATTTGAATTGGCTTAATGGAGTATTATAAGACGTTTGTCAGCCTCGTCTTTTATTATTATTTTATTTCCGCCTTTGCTGGCTCTATCTTTTTTGGGATTCCTCTAAATGTACGATTTCAAGTTTTTCGATAACTATTTTACCAATGATCTGGCAATAGATTTGGGCACGGCCAATACCTTGATTTGGGCGCGCGGGAAAGGAATTGTATTAAACGAACCGTCCGTCGTGGCGATTCGCCATGAGGGTGGGCCGAATGGCAAAAAGGTAATCCAACAAGTCGGCTTAGCGGCCAAACAAATGTTGGGACGAACACCGGGCAACATCACCGTTATACGCCCCATGAAAGATGGCGTGATTGCCGATTTCACCGTTACCGAACAAATGCTCAAGCAATTTATTAAGCGCGTCCATAAATCAGGAATTTTCAGCCCCAGCCCGCGTATCGTTATTTGTGTGCCGTGCGGCTCTACCCAAGTGGAGCGCCGCGCCATCCGTGAATCGGCATTTGGTGCGGGTGCGCGCCGGGTAGAGTTGATTGAAGAGCCGATGGCGGCAGCGATCGGTGCCGATTTGCCAGTTGAAGATGCCACGGGTTCTATGGTGGTTGATATAGGCGGCGGCACGACCGAGGTCGGCGTTATTTCGTTGGGTGGCGCGGTGTATTCTGGCTCGGTTCGTGTCGGCGGCGATAAATTCGACGAGGCCATCATCAATTACATCCGTCGTAACTACGGCATGTTGATCGGTGAAACGACTGCCGAACAAATCAAGAAGGAAATTGGCTCTGCTTTCCCCGGCAGCGAAGTGCGCGAGATGGAAGTGACCGGACGCAACTTGGCGGAAGGCGTGCCGCGCAGCTTTACCATTTCCAGCAATGAAATTCTGGAGGCGCTGACCGACCCGCTCAATAGCATCGTCAGCGCAGTTAAGACTGCACTGGAACAAACCCCACCAGAGTTAGGCGCAGACATTGCCCGCAAGGGCATGGTGTTGACTGGGGGCGGGGCGCTACTAAGAGACATTGATCGCATGTTGATGGAAGAGACCGGGCTGCCTGTCGTCATAGCAGATGACCCGCTCACCTGCGTCGTGCGCGGCTCAGGCAAAGCGCTGGACAAAATGGAAAATAGCGGAATTTTTACCAACGATTGATGTTTAGAGGGCGGATGGCAGAGGGCGGAGGGTTGAGGTTTTGTGCGGCTTTGCCGCATGCTCATCAATGTTCACCGCGTAGCGGCAACATCCCATCTGCCTTCTATTTGCCGGCTTTTATCTTATGAGCATGGATCACACTCAGTCTTTCCGTTTTTTTAATCGGGGCCCCAGCCAAGCTGTCCGGCTTGCCTTTTTTTCGTTGCTGTCACTGCTGCTACTGTTTATAGATGCGCGCTACAAATTTCTGGAAGTCGCACGTAGCGCGCTTTCCGTCCCCGTTCAATCTGTGCAAAAAATGGCGGCATGGCCGAGCGAGCTGTTGCAAGAAGCCGGTGATTTTCTAGTAGTGCAAAGCACTCTGATAGATAACAACGAACAACTGCAACTGCAACACCTGCAGGATGCCGCTCAGTTGCAACAATTACAAACCCTGCAGGAAGAAAACCGGCATTTGCACAAACTGCTTCAGGTGCAACAGGAAGCCAGCTACCCCATGCATCTGGCCAAAATTGCCTATGTCGAACACGACATCTTTAACCGCAAACTGCTACTCACCAAAGATGAACAAGCCAACGTACAAACCGGGCAGGTAGTCATAGATAGCAGCGGCGTGGTAGGCCAAATCACTCGTCTCTATCCCTTGCTGAACGAAGTCACACTGATTACCGACAAAGACCATGCCGTCCCGGTACAAGTGCTACGCAACGGTCTGCGCGCAATCGTATTTGGCTCAGGTGATCTGAGTGAATTATCGTTGCGCTATATGCCGATGAACTCCGACATTCTAGAAGGCGATACGTTGGTGACCTCAGGCATTGACGGTACTTATCCACCGGGGCTGCCTGTCGCCACCATAAACAAAATTGAACGCGACCCCGCTTATCCATTTGCACGTATTCGTTGCACACCCATTGCGGGAGTGGACAAACATCGCTATCTGCTCATCCTCACCGGCTTGCCCAAGTTGGCGAAAAGGCCGGAAACAACGTCTGCCGTGTCCGACGAAAAACCAAATAAAATTACGCACTCCAATCCATGAACGGCAACTTCCCCAAAGACCATGAATTTCTACTGCCGGTATCTGGATTTTTTATCGGGATCAGCCTTTTTATTTCACTGCTACTAAATTGGTTACCGTGGAGTGGCTTTTGGCTCGCACTGAAGCCTGATTTTGCCGCGCTGGTATTGCTCTATTGGTGTACCCACAAACCGTATCGTGTCGGTATTGGTATTGCTTGGGCGGTCGGCATATTGGCCGATGTGGCCGATGCCAGCTTGTTCGGACAACATGCGTTGGCCTATGTTGTGCTGGCATTCGGTGGCATCGTACTGCACCGTCGCGTACAGATGTTTGACCTGCGCCAGCAGACCCTGCAAATTTTTCCGTTGTTATTGCTGGCCTATGTGATTTATGCCGCAATCCATTGGCAGGTACGTGGCTATATCGCGTGGGAATATTTTATTGGCTGCCTAGTCTCCACATTGCTGTGGATACCCCTCACCATCTTGCTCCAAATATTACGTCGTCCCCGCGCCAATTCCGATCCATTATGAATCGGCGTGTCGAACTAAAAAACCACCAGCGCGAAATTCACCACTTCCGGCTGCGCTTGGTGCTAAGCGCGGGCTTTGCCTTAACGTTGCTGTTTTTGTTATTAATACGCTTCGTTTATTTGCAGGTGGTACGGCACGGCCATTACCACATCATGGCAGAAAATAATCGCGTCTCGATTGTGCCTATCGTGCCCAATCGCGGCTTGATTCTGGATCGTAATGGCATCGTACTGGCACACAATTATTCCGGTTACACCCTGGAAATCACGCCGAACAAAGTAAGTGATATGGAAGCCGTGATTAACGAATTGGACAAGCTAGTAACCATACAACCCAAGGATCGCAAGCGCTTTAAAAAACTATTGGCCGAGAGCCGCAATTTTGAAAGCTTACCCATACGCAGTCGTCTGACCGATGAAGAGGTGGCGCGCTTCGCGGTGGAACGCTATCGCTTTCCGGGGGTGGAAATCAAGGCGCGGTTATTTCGCGAATATCCGTATCGTGAACACACTTCACATTTGATCGGCTACATAGGGCGCATCAATGAGAGCGAAATTCAAGAGCTCGAAGAAAATAATAATGCCACCAACTATCGCGGCACCGACCACATCGGCAAAACTGGGATAGAGCAAAGTTATGAGGACGAATTGCATGGCACGACCGGCATTGAGCAGGTAGAAGTAGATGCGGATGGGCGTGAGGTGCGCATGCTGTCATGGAGCCCACCTGTTTCTGGCAATAATTTGGTGCTGTCCTTGGACATCAAGTTGCAGGAGGTCGCCGAGCAAGCCTTTGGCGCTTATCGCGGTGCGCTAGTGGCAATGGATCCAAGCACTGGCGAAGTGCTGGCCTTTGTCAGCAAGCCGGGCTATGACCCCAATCTATTTATTGATGGCATAGATGAACAAAGCTGGAATGAACTGAATAATTCTCCCGACGTGCCGCTGAACAATCGCGCACTGCGCGGCCAATATCCGCCCGGATCAACCATCAAGCCATTCATGGCGCTAGCCGGGCTGCATTACAACAAACGCTCGCCCGCCTATTCCATCAGCGATCCGGGTTACTTCACCCTGCCCGGCTACAAGCGGCGGTATCGCGATTGGAAAGAAGGCGGACATGGCAGCGTTGACATGTTCAAATCCATCGTCGTGTCGTGCGACACTTATTTTTATGGGCTGGCGGTCGAGATGGGCATAGATAATATGTACAGCTACATGACACAGTTTGGCTTTGGCAAAAAAACCGGCCTAGACATGGAGGGTGAGACATCCGGTCTGCTGCCCTCCACAGAATGGAAACAAAAGCGCCACCAGGAAAAATGGTATGTGGGCGACACGGTATCGGCCGGCATAGGCCAAGGTTACAACCTGGTCACGCCATTACAACTGGCTTACGCCACGGCGATTTTAGCCAATAACGGCGTGGGCTACCGCCCGCGCTTGGTGCGGCAAGTGCAGCGTAGCGATAACACGGCAATACCAGAAGTGCAGCCCGATTTCGATCTTAA
>JANONO010000242.1:0-1893 GCA_031420875.1 Gallionellaceae bacterium
ATGATGGGGGAAATAATTGGCATGGACGCGATCAGCACCGACATTCATCCCTGTGATGCTATCGCGCTGGAAGACAGCGAAATATGCGAAATTCATTTCAGCCAACTGGAACAGTTAAGCCGCAATATCCCCACCCTGCAACGCCATCTACACAAAATCCTGAGCCGTGAAATTGTGCGCGATCATGGCATCATGTTGCTGCTCGGCAGCATGAAAGCGGAGGAGCGTCTGGCAGCATTTCTGCTCAACCTGTCACAACGCTTTGCCGCGCGCGGCTACTCATCCAGCAGTTTTAATTTGCGCATGACGCGCGAAGAAATAGGCAGTTATCTGGGATTAAAACTGGAGACCGTCAGCCGCACGCTTTCAAAATTCCAGAAGGACGGATTGATTAACGTGCAGAATAAATCTATAGAATTGCGTGATCTGGTCGCTTTGAAAGCCATTCTGGGACAGCAAGGCTGCGCTACGAGAGCGCCCTAAACTACGCCACCTCGCGCACTACTTGGGCAATGCTTTCTGCCCAATGTCGTACCTTACTGCCATCTTCACCTTCAACCATGACGCGCAACAATGGCTCGGTACCTGAAGGTCGCAATAGCACACGGCCTTTTCCATCCAGTGCAGTTTCTGCAGCGGCCACTGCCGCGAGTACGCTGGCATGTGCTGAACAATCCTTACCTTTGCTTACACGCACATTGACCAGTGTTTGCGGATACAAAGTCAATCCAGCTACAGCCTGCGCTAGTGTTTGCTGACTGACGCGCAGGGCTTGCAAAACTTGCAAGGCAGAGACAATGCCATCGCCAGTAGAGTGGCAATCGAGGCTGATGATGTGGCCGGAATTTTCTCCGCCCAGTTGCCAGCCTTTTTCCTGCAACAATTCCATGACGTAGCGATCCCCCACTTTGGCGCGCGCAAAGGGAATATTCATGCGCTGCATCGCATGTTCAAAGGCGAGATTGGTCATCAAGGTGCCCACGATTCCGCCCTTGAGCGTGCCTTGCGCTTGGCGATGTCGAGCAATGATATAAAGCAATTGGTCGCCATCGTACAAACGCCCATCTGCGTCCACCATCACCAATCGGTCGGCATCACCATCGAGGCCGATACCTATATCGGCATGGTGATCCTTAACCGCTTGCTGCAAATTGGCGGGTGCAGTTGCGCCATAACCGTCATTGATATTTTTGCCGTCTGGCTGCACACCGATAGCCACCACGTCCGCGCCTAATTCGTGAAATACATGGCGGGCGATATGGTAAGCAGCGCCGTGTGCGCTATCCACCACCAACTTCAGGCCACGCAGATCCAGATCATATGGGAAGCTGCTCTTGCAAAATTCGATATAGCGCCCGGTGGCATCGTCTATGCGCTTGGCGCGACCCAGCTTGGCCGAAGGCATACAGACTATCGGTGATTCCAATCCAGCCTCGATCGCACGTTCGGTTGCATCCGGTAGCTTGACACCTTGGTGGGAAAAAAATTTGATGCCGTTATCTTCAAAGGGATTATGCGATGCAGAAATAACAATGCCAGCCTGCAAGCGCAAGGCGCGGGTGAGATAAGCAACAGCCGGGGTCGGCACCGGCCCGGCCAGATAAACATCTACCCCGGCAGCGATCAAGCCAGCCTGCAACGCAGCTTCCAGCATATAGCCTGAGATGCGCGTGTCCTTGCCGATTAGCACAGCGGGATTTTCACCCTGCGATAAATGCCAGTCCGCTGCCGCCAGCACTTTTCCTGCGGAATAACCGAGGTGCATCACAAATTCCGGCGTGATCGGATGATCGCCCACTTTGCCACGCACACCATCGGTGCCGAAATATTTTCTGCTCATTACATTACCCCTAAAAATTTCTCACTACAGAAAAACATCTCACCACAGAGACA
>JANONO010000243.1:0-3775 GCA_031420875.1 Gallionellaceae bacterium
TACGAGGGGTGGATGTCACCAGCGCCGCAGAAATGTTTGCAGCCGTGCAGCAACACGTAGCCGCCAGTGATGTTTTTATAAGTGTGGCGGCGGTTGCGGATTATCGGGTCGCGCAAGCCAGTGAACAGAAAATCAAAAAGAGCGACAGTAATATGACGCTGGAGTTGACCGCTAACCCAGACATTCTGGCTTACGTCGCGAGTCTGCCCAATCCGCCCTTCTGCGTGGGTTTTGCGGCAGAGAGCGAAAGCCTGCGCGAACATGCCACAGCCAAACGCAAAGCCAAAAAAATCCCGCTGCTGGCCGCCAATCTGGCGCAACAAGCCATCGGTGCGGATGACAATGAATTGATTTTATTTGACGATGCGGGCGAGCATGTGTTGCCGCGCTCTGACAAACTGTCGCAAGCGCGGGGCTTGTTGCAGCACCTAGCGCAACTCTACCAAGCAAAGCGTAAAAAATGAAAAAGTCACTATGAAGAGAACACCATGAAGAAAAAAATAGATGTAAAAATTCTCGACCCACGTTTGCATGACCATCTTCCTGCCTATGCTACACCCGGTTCGGCGGGGATAGATTTGCGCGCCTGCATTGCCGACAGCATGATTATTCAGCCCGGCCAGTGCGAATTAATCCCTAGCGGTATCGCCATTCATTTGGCCGACCCGCAGTGTGCCGCAATGATTTTGCCGCGCTCTGGCCTCGGCCACAAGCATGGCATTGTGCTGGGCAATTTGGTCGGATTGATAGACTCCGACTATCAAGGGCAGATATTTGTTTCGCTATGGAATCGCGGCCATCACCCGTTCTCGTTGATGCCGATGGAGCGCATGGCGCAACTGGTGATCGTGCCGGTGTTGCAAGTGCAATTTAATATCACTGAGGATTTTCCGGTCAGCCAGCGTGGGGCAGCGGGGTTTGGTAGCACGGGTAAACACTAGAATTAAGGAACGCGGATTTAATCGCTAGGGAAAAAATAATGAATGAAAATTTTGATGTTGTAGTAATTGGTGCCGGTCCCGGCGGCTATGTGGCGGCGATACGTTGCGCGCAACTGGGATTGAGAGTGGCGTGCATTGATGAATGGAAAAATCCGCAGGGCAAAGCCAGTTTGGGCGGCACCTGTTTGAATGTAGGCTGCATTCCTTCCAAGGCATTGCTGGAATCTTCAGAGAATTTTGAGCGTGTCACCCACGATTTTGCCGCGCACGGCATTACTGCGACCGATGTGCAATTCGATCTGGCCAAGATGCTGGCGCGCAAAAATAAGATTGTGTCAGATTTCACTTTGGGCATCAGTCAACTGTTCAAAAAAAATAAAGTCACTGTGCTGCATGGTCGTGCCAGCTTGCTCGGGCGCGATGGCGACGATTGGCGTATCGGTATCTCTCAGGGTGAGGAGGTGCGCGCAAAGCACGTCATTATCGCCACTGGCTCGGCGCCACGCGCCTTGCCACAGGCTGCGTTGAACGGTGACACCATTGTTGATAATGCGGGCGCTTTGAGTTTTGATACTGTGCCCAAGCGTCTAGTCATCATCGGCGCGGGAGTCATCGGCTTGGAGCTGGGGAGTGTGTGGCGCAGATTGGGCAGCGAGGTCACGTTGCTGGAAGCCGCACCGACTTTTATGCCTGCGGCAGATGAGCAAGTGGCGAAAGAAGCATTGCGTGCCTTTGGTAAACAGGGCTTGAAAATTCAGCTCGGCGTACAAATAGAAAAAATTACCCAGATCAATAATGAAGTTCACCTGGACTGGCGCGACAATCAAGGCGCGGTACAAAATTTGATCGCAGATAAATTGATTGTTGCAGTCGGTCGAGTGCCTAATACCCAGGGTTTGGGCGCGGATGTGGTCGGCTTGATACTGGACAAGGCCGGGCGCGTTGATGTGGATGAGCACTGTCGCAGTAACTTGGTGAATGTATATGCGGTGGGTGATGTGGTGCGTGGCCCCATGCTGGCACACAAAGCCTCGGAAGAGGGGGTGATGGTAGCCGAATTGATCGCGGGTCAAGCCGGACATTGTGATTTGAATCTGGTGCCGTGGGTCATGTATGCCGCACCGGAAATCGCCTGGGTCGGGCAGACCGAGCAGCAATTAAAAACATCAGGTGTGGCATATAAAACAGGGCAGTTTCCTTTCCTTGCTAATGGGCGTGCGCGCGCTTTGGGCAATACCACCGGCTTCGTCAAAATTCTTGCCGACGCATCAACCGATCGCATTCTGGGTGTGCATATCATCGGCGCGATGGCCTCCGAGCTGATTCAGCAAGCAGTGCTGGCTATGGCATTCACAGCCAGCAGCGAAGATTTGGCGCGCACCATCCACGCTCATCCGTCATTATCAGAGGCGATACATGAAGCTGCGTTGGCGGTGGATAAGCGGACAATTCATATTTAGATCTTGCGCGCCTTCCGCATTTTTAACGAGAACGGCAATAAAACGGTTAGTCGTTTTGTTGACATGGCACTGGACGATCTCGATCCCGGCGATGTAGTCATTCGTGTGTTGTATTCCAGCATAAACTATAAAGATGCTCTGGCGGCAACGGGTGCAGGCAAGGTCATTCGGCGTTTTCCTTGTGTGGGCGGTGTAGATGCAGCGGGCGTGGTGGAGGCATCACAAGATGCGCGCTTCAAGCCGGGCGATGAGGTGATCGTCACTGGTTACGACATGGGGATGGCGCACGATGGCGGGTACGCCGAATATGCGCGAGTTCCTGCTGCTTGGGTGGTGTCATTGCCGCAAGGTTTGTCGCTGTTTCAGGCAATGGCGCTAGGCACGGCAGGGTTCGCTGCGGCGTTGTCCATCCATCGGCTAGAGCAAAATGAGCTCAAGCCTGAAAACGGCTCGGTGCTGGTGACGGGAGCCACAGGTGGAGCAGGCAGCCTCGCTGTTTCCATGCTGGCGCTACTGGGTTATGACGTGGTTGCGGTAACCGGAAAAGACAGCGAACATGCTTACCTTAAATCAATTGGCGCGAAGGAAATATTGCCGCGCGATGCAATTGATTTGACCGGCACACGTTCGCTGGAGAAAGCGCAATGGGCTGGCGCGCTGGATGCGGTAGGCGGTGCAACGTTGGCTTGGCTTACGCGCAGCATGCTGCAAAACGGCGTTATTGCCAGCTTTGGCAACGCGGGCGGTGCGGAACTGCATACTACGGTTTACCCCTTTATTCTGCGCGGTGTACGTTTAATCGGTATTGATTCGGCCAATACCGCGATGCCCTTGCGTGAAAAATTGTGGCAGCGTATGGCGCATGATTTGCTCCCGGCGCAGCTTGATATGCTTACGCGCACCATCCGGTTTGAGCATCTTCCCGACGCATTACAGGAATTGCTGAATGGGCAATCACACGGGCGCATGGTGGTGAAAATTGGCTGATGTTGCTTGCAGCCATCTGCGAGACTTTGCTGTCTGCCCGCTTGGGCATGTTACAATTGCGCTGCTTGTAGTTTTCTGGATTAAGCGAAAGTGGCGGAATTGGTAGACGCACTGGATTTAGGTTCCAGCGCCGTGAGGCGTGAGAGTTCGAGTCTCTCCTTTCGCACCAAGGGTTCATTTCAAGTAGTTTCAGCAAGTGTCACTCAAACCGCTGTAACTCAATAAAATCAAACATTTAAAGAGAATGGTGGTGTCAGATGGCATCATATGATGCCTTGCCAGCTCATGCTTTTATGGTAATAATGTTGGTAACACATATTTTTTTGTTACCAAACCATGCCAAAGGTCGTTTCTCCCCTTACTAATACTCAAATCAAGAATGTACGG
>JANONO010000244.1:0-5861 GCA_031420875.1 Gallionellaceae bacterium
ACCTCTATCAGCCCCAGCACCATCAGCGGATCCAGCCCTGCACGCTTGGCTTCATAATGTACAGTTTTAAGGAAATCCGCACGATAGGCTTCATCCGGGATGCGTTTTTGAAGGCGACGAGACATATCAACCAGCCACAACTCCTCTTCTTGCGGTGAATCAAATACCGGATTGGGTGCGGCTTGATCAGAGACGGCGTGGTGCAAGGCGCTACGCACACTGGCGGAAAGCGGTTGATAAGTTTGTGCGCCACCCTGTGCGACACAGGTGAATAATAAGCCTGCGACAAGGATCAAGGATGCAGGATTCAGGATGCAGGATTTGGGATTGGGGCGCGAGCTAAAAACGGAGCGGAGGATTGCCCTCGTTCCTGCATCCTGCATCCTGTATCCTGTATCCCGTTTCATAGTTTTGATTGCATTAACCTAACAATATCGGGTAAAGGAATCTGTTGCGCTTCCTTATCACGTCGCCCCTTATATTCAACCATAGGCACATCCTGATTTAAGCCACGATCACCGATCACAATGCGATGCGGTATGCCTATCAGTTCTAAATCGGCAAACATCACACCGGGGCGCTCGTCGCGATCATCCAGCAGAACTTCGATACCGGGCAGGGCTGAAAGTTCTGCATAAAGCTGTTCCGCAGCCTTGCGTACTGCCTCATTTTTTTTCATGCCTATGGGCGCAATCGCGATTTGAAACGGAGCCATGCTGGCTGGCAGGGTGATGCCGCGCTCGTCGTAATTTTGCTCGATACCTGCGGCGACTATGCGTGACACGCCTATGCCGTAACAGCCCATTTCCATAAATTGCGCCTTGCCGTTTTCATCTAAAAATGTGGCATTGAGTGCTTCGGAATATTTGGTACGCAATTGGAAAATATGGCCGACTTCGATGCCGCGACACAGTTCCAGCAAGCCTTTTCCGTCCGGCGAAACATCACCCGTAACGACATTGCGAAGGTCAGCAACTAGGTTGGGCTCGTGCAGATCGCGCCCGAAATTTGCGCTAGTCAAATGGTATCCCGCTTCATTTGCGCCACACACGAAATTGCTCATTGCTGCCGCAGCCCGGTCGGCTAGGGTGTGAACTGATTTAACAGGGCCGATGTAGCCAGCACGGCAACCCATGTTATCTTCGATTTCTTGTTCAGAGGCAAAACGGAAATTGCCCAGAGTGGCGATTTTGCTTGTTTTGACTTCGTTCAAGGTGTGGTCGCCGCGTAACAGCAGCAAAGTAAAGCCGCCAACTTCACCCACTACCGCGATGCACTTGAGGATTTGTTGCGGGGTAACACTCAGGAATGCCGCGACTTCTTCGATGCTCTTTTGACCGGGTGTGGCAACCTTCTGCATGGCTTGTGTAGCGGCAGCGCGCGGCGCGGTGGGGGCAAGGGCTTCGGCTAGTTCCACATTGGCGGCGTAGTCTGAAGTCGGGCAATAAGCCAGCGCGTCCTCACCGGAATCGGCCAGCACATGAAATTCATGCGAACCGCTGCCGCCTATCGCGCCCGTGTCTGCTGCCACTGCGCGGAATTTCAAATTCAGCCGACTAAAAATACGACTATAGGTGTCATACATTACGCGGTAGGTCTGCTCCAAACTTGCAAAATTCGCGTGAAAGGAATAGGCATCCTTCATTAAAAATTCTCGTGCGCGCATGACACCGAAACGTGGCCTGACCTCGTCGCGAAATTTGGTTTGTATTTGGTAAAAATTAACTGGCAGCTGGCGGTAACTTTTTAGTTCGCGTCGCGCAATGTCGGTGATGACTTCTTCATGGGTGGGGCCAAAACAAAAAAGATTGTCGTGCCGATCTTTTATTTTTAGCATTTGTGGGCCAAATACATCCCATCGTCCAGTTTCTTGCCACAGCTCGGCAGGCTGCACAGCAGGCATCAATAGTTCGACACCGCCGCTTTTGTTCATCTCTTCACGCACCACAGCTTCGACCTTGCGTAACACACGCAAACCCAATGGCATCCAGCTATACAAGCCACTCGCCAGCTTTTTGATATAACCAGCGCGCAGCATCAAACGATGACTGACCAACTCGGCTTCGGACGGAGCTTCTTTCAGGGTTGAAATAAAAAATTGTGAAACGCGCATGATGGTCAGGTACCAGGGCCATATTTTTGAAGAGCGCATTTTACAGGGAATAAGCACCGTTTGCTTTGCCGGATGCGGGGGTCATCTGTGCTGCTGCTTTCATTATTGCCTGAAATGTGAAAAAATCCGCCTCATTAAAATTAACCAAGCAGGTGGCGCAGATGATAGACCGGGATGGCTACCGCCCCAATGTCGGCATCATTATCACTAATGCCAAAAATCAGGTGTTCTGGGGCAAGCGCATACGTCAGAACTCATGGCAATTCCCGCAGGGAGGCATCCAGCATGGTGAATCGCCGGAGCAGGCGATGTATCGGGAGTTGCAGGAAGAGGTCGGGTTGCAGTCTTGCCATGTCCAGATTCTCGGCCGCACCCGTGAATGGATGCGTTACGAAGTGCCGCAGGCACGAGCTAGACGCGAACATCGCGGCTACAAGGGGCAGAAGCAAATCTGGTTTTTGTTGCGCCTAGTTGGACGTGATTGTGATGTGAGCTTGCGCGCTTCTAGCCACCCTGAGTTTGACGCCTGGCGCTGGCGTGAATACTGGATAGAAATGGATAGCGTGGTTGAATTCAAGCGCGAAGTCTATCGTGCAGCGTTGGGTGAATTGGTGCGGTATTTGCCCCCTCTTAAATTGAGCGCGCAGCGGGAAGGTACGGGAAAGTTTCCCATTCTTGAGCGGTGATGCGCGCCGCATACATATGGTGGGCGATGCTGGGTTCGAACCAATGACCCATGCCCTGTGAAGGCATTACTCTACCGCTGAGCTAACTGCCAAAATGAAGGCGCGCATTGATTCATATCGTGTGCTTCCCAGTCAATTGCTTGCAGCGCGCAGGGCAAGGTAGCGTAAAATGTGCGCTCTCCTTGTTAATATTTAATCATGTCTATACGCACTCGTTTCGCGCCCAGCCCGACCGGTTATCTGCACATCGGCGGCGCTCGCACTGCTTTATTCTCCTGGGCTTATGCCCGCAAACATGGCGGCACATTTATCTTGCGTATCGAAGACACCGACGTGGAGCGCTCCACACCGGAGGCGGTGCAAGCGATTCTGGATGGCATGGCATGGCTCAAGTTGAACTACGACGAAGGCCCGTTTTACCAGATGCAGCGCATCGAGCGCTACCAAGAAGTGATTAAAAATTTATTGGTGCAAGGGTTGGCGTATCACTGCTACACCTCGCCGCAAGAGTTGGATGCGCTGCGTGAGGCCCAGCGCGCGGCTGGCGAAAAACCGCGCTACGATGGCCGCTGGCGGCCTGAACCGGGCAAAAATTTTTCTGAAGTGCCTGCTGGAATATCGCCGGTGGTGCGTTTTAAAAACCCAACACAGGGCATGACTGGGTGGAAAGATTTGGTGAAGGGCTATGTCGGATTCAACAACAACGAGTTGGACGATCTCATCATTGCTCGCGCCGATGGCACGCCCACTTATAATTTTTGCGTGGTCGTGGATGACTGGGATATGGGCATCACCCATGTCATACGCGGCGACGATCATGTCAACAACACTCCGCGTCAGATAAATATCCTCAAGGCCTTGGGCGCAACTGTGCCGCAATACGCGCATCTATCCATGATACTCGGCGACGACGGGCAGAAGCTGTCTAAGCGGCATGGCGCAGTTAGCGTGATGCAATATGACGAAGATGGTTATCTGCCGGAAGCGGTGATTAATTATCTGGCGCGGCTGGGTTGGTCGCATGGCAATGAGGAGGTTTTTTCGGTGGAGCAGTTTTGCGCTTGGTTTGACCTCGACCACATCACGCCTTCTGCCGCGCAATTCAATACTGAAAAATTAAATTGGCTCAACCAGCATTATTTGAAGCTGGCCGACAATGCGCGCTTGGCTGCATTGGTGCGCCTGCGCTTGGAAGCGCGAGGCGTGGCGGTGAATGCCGCGCCGGCATTGGAAGCCATCATTGCGCTGTATAAAGAGCGCGTAGTGACGCTGAATGAATTGGCTGATGCAACAGAAATTTTTTATGTTGAACCGCATCCCGCACAAGAATTGCTGGATACCCATCTGACCACGGAAGCGCTTCCTGCTTTACGGGAGTTAATGGAGCGGTTGAAAACCGTAGCTTGGGAGGCTGCGGCAATCGGCGCGGCGATCAAAGAGATAATCGGCAAACATGGTTTGAAAATGCCAAAGCTGGCCATGCCGCTGCGGGTAATGCTTACTGGGCAAATTCATACGCCGTCGGTAGATGCAGTGGTGGCGCTGTTTCCACGCGAGACGGTGGTGGCGCGCATGGGGCGCTACTTATAAAGGCCGCCTCTTAAAATCTAAACTCCGTCGCAATACGGCGTTGCTCAAAAAATTTTAACGCTTACATATCAAACATATGCGGCGCGCTAAAATTTTTCTCGCGCCTTGTCTCGCTCAGGATTTTGAATTTTTAGAGGTGGCCTAAAAATGTACGCCAGCAAATTTGTTGACTAATTTACTTGGTAATTTGCTATAATTTCTCACTTACTTTACACCCTCTGAGGGCAACATGAATTCCATTGCTGACATGAAGTCAAACGCCATACCTGATGTGCAGAGCTTGGCTGACACGCGCCATCTGGCGATCAATAAAGTCGGCATCAAAAGCATACGCCATCCGGTGCAGGTGAAGGACAAAAATGTTGGGGTGCAGCACACCATTGCCACCTTTAATATGTATGTGCATCTGCCGCACAATTTCAAGGGCACACACATGTCGCGTTTTGTGGAGATACTTAATCATCACGGGCGCGAGATTTCTGTGGAATCGTTTGAGAGCATTCTGCGCGAGATGGTAGATAAGCTGGAGGCGCAGTCCGGGTACATCGAAATGAACTTCCCATATTTTATAAACAAGGCTGCGCCCGTTTCTGGCGTTCAGAGCCTGCTTGATTACGACGAGACTTTTATCGGAGAAATAGATAACGGCCAGTATCGTTTCACCATGAAAGTGTTGGTGCCGGTCACCAGCTTGTGTCCCTGTTCCAAGAAAATTTCCGAACGCGGCGCGCACAACCAGCGTTCGCATGTGACCGTGACTACGCGCACCAATAGCCCGGTGTGGATAGAAGAGGTCGTGCGTTATGCCGAGGATCAAGCATCGTGCGAGCTGTATGGTTTGCTTAAACGACCAGACGAGAAGTACGTCACCGAGCGCGCCTACGACAATCCCAAGTTTGTTGAGGATATGGTGCGCGATGTGGCTGCTGCATTAAATGCCGATGATCGCATTGATGCCTACGTGGTGGAATCAGAAAATTTTGAATCAATCCATAACCAATCAGCCTATGCGCTGATTGAGCGGGATAAGACGATGATATTACATAGCGCATAAATCTACTGCGCGAATGAAGGGCTGCGTTGCGCGGTGCTCGGAATCCTCGTGTATGTATTTATACACTCCGGCTTCTGCGCTCCGTGCGCCTTGCCCTTCATCCGCTCGCTACGATTTCTGTTGCTATGTATAGTTGTATGATGTGCCGTGTTTCAGATCACCAAACCATATGAACCCCATTGCTATTTTTCGCCATGCCTCGACCGAAGGCGCGGGTTATTTCGCCGAGTTTCTCGATCAGCGTAGCATCCCGGGGCAGCTTATCTGCATAGATGCGGGTGATGTTGTGCCGCAACATGTCAGCGCCTATTCCGGTTTGGTGTTCATGGGTGGGCCGATGAGCGTGAATGATGATCTGCCGTGGGTAGCGCAGGTGCTGGCCTTGATTCGTCAGGCAGTAGCGCAGGATATTCCGGTG
>JANONO010000245.1:0-1917 GCA_031420875.1 Gallionellaceae bacterium
TAAGGCTCGGTAACGACGACCTGATTAGTGTTGCGCGCCAGAATAAAGTAAGGACGCTGACTGCGATCCATCCCCTGCCCGGAGTGCCGGTTGCGTGGCGCTGGTGTGGTATTGGCGGGGGCACGCTGACGGGTTTCCAGATTGAGTGTAGCTCGGCGACTGTAACGAGGACTCTTCTCGTTGCTGATGTTGTCACTGGTCTGCACCCCGTTCTGATCCAAAGTATAAATCAAATCGGCAAACGGATAATACGCAGTCAATGCATGCATGGTTTTGCGCAGGGCAGCAGAGTTGCCGATCAACTCAGGCGTGGCAATTCCGCTGAGTATGGAGGCCAGCAATTCCTGCAACCCCGCGCGATGTTCGCGGTATCGTTCGATGACACCGAGATAATTCATGGTAGACATTAGAATTTGGCTTCGGCCCACAACCATAATTTATCTGTATCAATACGAGTCGGTGCGCTACTGCTATTAAAGCGGCCATACTTGGTACCGACGGCATAATTCTTATCAAAACTCTTAGATGCCATCAGATTCCACTCGGTACCATAATTTATCCCGCCTGTATCAGCGCTGTAGTCATGGTAAACCGCCGCCAACTTAATGCCTGCCAACGTCGTGCCAGCCGATGCATACAAGTCCTTCAGCCCAGTTGCGGGCGTGGTTAGGAACATATCCACCCAACCATTAAACGAATGCAGTGTCGCCATCGGGGTAGAAAATGACTTGACTCCATCCCCCCGCAATACCTCATAGCCCACTTTGAAATCTGCACTCTTAATATCTACCCCCCCTTCAAGAAAAATATAGCGGTTACGATAATTCGCCGGGTTATTTTTATAATTAGATTGAGTGGCGTATTCAGCGGTATATAACAAATCGTTGCTGCCTATAGGCGTGCTGCCTTTCATACGCAGGCCATAGGTTTTGCTTGAATTGGCGTAGTTAGCAGGCAGCTCGTAATTCAGAAAATAGCCGTAGCCGACCACCTCGCCAATCCCCCAGCCTTTGTAATTGACGTTAATGATCGGCGACTTCATTTTGTGATTGCCTGCGGCTGCGCCTGAAGTGGCCAGGGCATTGTCGCTGAACACACGATTGACATTAGTGATATAGCCCGCAGTAATTTTGGCGTCCGGAAACCAGTCATTCACTACGGTAAACGCATCAAACGTCTGTTCGTTTTGCCGCCAGCCGACGTTGCCGATAAAGCGCGCATTGTCCAGGATCAGGCGCTGCCGACCCCACTTGGCAGTTGTTCTGGAATCAAGTTCCTTGTAGCTCAGATAAGCCTGGTTCATCTCGGTGAATTCCGGGTCTGCGACCACCGCATAGCCGGTCTTGCCATTGGCCTTGCTATCATAATTTCCGCCGCCCAGCGTTTTCAAGGTTTCCGCTTCGACCAGCACCGCGAAACTCTTGAAGGTGGCAGTTTCATAGCCAAAGCGCAGGCGCACGGTGGAGGCATCGGCCTCATTGGGAAGCGTAGTCTTACCCGGGTTGCGCACGCTTTCGTAACGATATTGCAGGTTGGCGAAGTCCTTGCCGCCGGTTAATGCTTCGGTGATTGTTTCGGCGGAATTCGCCGTCAGCGAAATGGCCAGCAACGACAATCCAAGAGCCGCACCCAGGCAATTATTTTTTTCAAACTTCATGGTAAACCTCCAAATTAAGTCTTGCGTTAAACATCTAAATTGTTCATCAGGTTATCCGTGTTTTGTAGGAGCCCGATTCATCGGGCGATTGGTTTTCAAAAAACATCGCGCAATGAATTGCGCTCCTACAACGGCATTTCACCCTAAAGGATTAGCTGCGTTTAAAAAATCAAGCTGCTGCTTTCACTTGCTTCTGGTATAAAAATCTCAGCACCTCTCTGCGCAAGTTGTGGTAGTGCGGATCGCTCGCTAGTGCCAGC
>JANONO010000246.1:0-2274 GCA_031420875.1 Gallionellaceae bacterium
GACCAGTTCAAAATGTTCACCCACACGGAGACGCAGGCCCAATTTTTTTATGCGCATTTCCACCACGGACGGGCGACCAATCAGAATTGGCAATGCCACACTGTCGTCCACCACCATCTGCACTGCCTGCAATACGCGCTCGTCCTCGCCTTCGGCATAGACCAGTCGCCGTGGATGTTTTTTCGCCAGGTCATATACCGGTTTCATCAGCAGCCCTGACTGATTAACGAAATGTGAAATCTGCTCACGGTAGGCCTCCATGTCCCTGATCGGTCTTGTTGCCACACCGCTGTCCATCGCTGCTTTGGCCACTGCGGGCGCGACCAGCGTAATCAGGCGCGGATCAAACGGTTTGGGAATTAAATACTCCGCGCCAAAACCGGGGCTCACTTCGCCATATACCGCGGACACCGCATCATGCTGCTCCGCCTCCGCCAGCGCCGCAATCGCATACACTGCTGCGCGCTTCATTTCTTCGTTGATGGTGGTTGCGCCCACATCCAGTGCACCGCGAAAGATGTAAGGAAAGCACAGCGCGTTATTCACCTGATTCGGATAATCCGAACGTCCCGTTGCCAGAATCGCGTCCGGGCGCACCGCCTTGGCCTTCTCCGGCAGTATTTCAGGGGTCGGATTGGCCAGCGCAAAAATCAGCGGACGGTTCGCCATTTTCTGTACCATCTCGGGCTTCAGCACACCGCCTGCCGATAGCCCCAGAAATACATCCGCATCCGCTATCACCTCGGTCAGTTTACGTGCACTTGTGTCTATCGCGTAACGCGCCTTATTGTCATCCATCTCCTCAGTGCGTCCCTTGTACACCACGCCCTTGATATCGGTCACGATGATATTTTTCATGGGCACACCCAGGCTTACCAGCATGTCGAGGCACGCCAAGGCTGCCGCACCCGCACCGGACACCACCAATTTTATCTGGTCAATTTTTTTATCCACCACCTTGAGGCCATTCAGCAACGCCGCGCCCACGATGATTGCGGTGCCGTGCTGGTCGTCGTGAAAAACAGGGATACGCATGCGCTCACGCAGTTTACGCTCGATATAGAAACATTCGGGGGCTTTGATGTCTTCCAGATTGATGCCGCCAAAGGTGGGCTCAAGTGATGCAATTATGTCGACCAGCTTGTCCGGATCGCGCTCGTCAATTTCCAGATCGAACACATCTATCCCGGCGAATTTCTTGAACAGTACCCCCTTGCCTTCCATTACGGGCTTGGCAGCCAGTGGACCAATAGCGCCCAGCCCCAGCACCGCTGTACCATTGGTGATCACCGCCACCAGATTACCCCGCGCAGTAAGATTGCGCGCCTCGCCCGGGTCGGCCACGATGGCCTCGCACGCCGCTGCCACACCGGGAGAATAAGCCAGCGCCAGGTCGCGTTGGGTTTGCATAGGCTTGCTGGATGCGACCGAGATTTTTCCTGCCGGGCTCATGCGGTGATATTGCAGTGCATCCTTGCGCAACTGTTCGTCCATGACCTAGCTTCTTGGTGTAATAATTGATTTTGATTATATCCCAGACGCTCTCCAACACCTGCTCTGCATTAAAGAAGTCAGAATTTAACGTAATTTAATTTTATTTAAATTTATGTTTTTAGGCCACTCGCCTTTGTGCACACATTAAAAATTCAGGAAGTAAGAAAATCAACTCGTCGAAGATTTTACTAAGTTTTTGTGCGCGGATTAATGTTGCTTTTCTTTGCATCGAAACTACATAGCTGGTTTGTCACAATACCTCTAGTCATTTTGTCACTGTCGAATTTTCTTACAGCAGCTTCAACCGCCTATAATTTCAACCCCACGTTTATATTCGCTCATTTAGCAGCCTAATAATAAATCGGTAGCACATCGTTTGATTAAACCAAATTTACTGTCAAGTTTGTGTCGTTTTATCGAGTTAGTGCCTACTTTCCAGGAGTTTTATCCTAGTCAGCAATTTTTACAGCCCATTTAGGCAACGCAACTCGCCATTTAACAAATACCGCAAATAATCAAATACATACTTAGTCTGGCACAGATTATGCTTTATATTTGTTCAGTAAAACAAACTAAACTCTTAACTAGGTGAACATAATGAAAAATTCTCTAATAAAAGCTTATGCACTATATGCAACACTGGGTCTTGCAACCAGTGCTTTTGCTATTCCAACATTACAGGTGGGCGTATCTAACGGTACAGGCGGTTATATCGCCTATACCCCAGAAAGTACTGGCCCTACAGAAACAAATACAGCGATTACCTCTGGTAACAGTATC
>JANONO010000247.1:0-4867 GCA_031420875.1 Gallionellaceae bacterium
TTGGCTGTGGTGACCGAATGATGGAAAAAATCACGCATTTCTTTAAATCGTTCCTGTTATTTGAGTTGCTCAAAGGCATGCAACTGACCGGGAAAAATCTGTTCGCGCGCAAGATCACCGTACAGTTTCCGGAAGAAAAAACACCGCAGGGTTTTCGCTTCCGTGGGCTGCATGCTTTACGCCGTTACGAGAATGGTGAAGAGCGCTGCATCGGCTGCAAGCTGTGTGAAGCCGTCTGCCCCGCGCTGGCGATTCACATCGAAACCGAAGAACGCGCCGACGGCACACGCCGCACCACGCGCTACGACATTGATCTGGTGAAGTGCATATTCTGCGGCTTCTGCGAAGAATCATGCCCGGTTGATTCCATCGTGGAGACACGCATCCTGGAATACCACGGCGAAAAACGTGGCGACCTGTACTACACCAAGCCGATGTTGCTGGCTATGGGCGATAAATATGAAGCGCAGATTGCCAAGGATAGAGCAGCGGATGCCAAGTACAAATAAGCAGGGTAGGGTAGGCACTGTGCCCGCGCGTATGATGTCCAGCGTGGGCACGATGAAGCTGTGCCCACCCTACGCCCTTGAGAGGATAAGTAAATGAATTTTGAAACCATTATATTTTATGTGTTTGCCGCGTTTACCGTGTTTGCTGCCTTGCGCGTAATCACGGCGCGTAACCCGGTGCATGCGGCACTGTATCTGGTGCTGACTTTTTGCAGCATGTCCGGCATCTGGATGCTGCTGGAAGCGGAATTTCTTGCTATCACCTTGGTGCTGGTATATGTCGGCGCGGTCATGGTGTTATTCCTGTTTGTGGTGATGATGCTGGATATAAACTTGGTGCAACTGCGCGAAGGCTTCTGGCGCTGGTTTCCGTTTGGTGCGGCGCTGGCAGTCATCATGGTGTTCCAGATGTATTTGGTGCTGGGTACGCGGCAAACCGCAGAAACTGGCGCAACCTTGGTCAAGCGCGCTGCTGATTACAGCAACACCAAGGAGCTTGGCCGCTTGATTTACACCGATTATGTTTATGCGTTTGAACTGGCTGCGGTGTTGTTGCTGGTGGCGATTGTGGCAGCAATTGCTTTGACGCTGCGCCGCCGCAGGGATGTCAAATCGCAGAATGTGGCGCAGCAGGTGGCGGTTAAGCGGGCGGATCGAGTACGCATCGTATCGGTGCCATCGGAAAAGAAATAGGGTCGCCAGAAAAAATTAGGATTAGACCAAGATAATCCATGAGCTGTAGGTCGGGCTTCAGTCCGACCTACAGTCAGTGGATTCCATGATGCCAAGAATTTAAAGGGAAAGCATGCTGAATTTAGGATTGTCACACTATCTGATACTGGGCGCGGTGCTGTTTGCCATCAGCGTGGTCGGCATTTTTCTGAACCGAAAAAATGTGATTGTATTGTTGATGTCTATAGAGCTGATGTTGCTGGCAGTGAACACCAACTTCATCGCGTTCTCGCACTATATGAATGACATATCCGGGCAAATTTTCGTATTCTTCATTCTCACCGTGGCCGCCGCTGAAGCGGCTATTGGTCTAGCCATTTTGATTGTGCTGTTCCGCAATCTGAATACTATCAACGTGGATGATCTAAGCGGCTTGAAAGGTTAAGCATGAGTAACATGCAGAATTTGTATTTGCTAGTTCCCCTTGCGCCTTTGGTTGGCGCAATCGCTGCCGGGCTGTTCGGCAAGCTGCTGGGCAGAACATGGTCACATCGCATTACTATCTTTCTGGTGGCAGTGTCGTTTGTTGCGTCGCTGATTATTTTTCAGGATGTGCTGGCTGGCCATACCTTCAATGGCGCGGTTTATCAATGGCTGACTTCAGGCGGCATCAGTTTTGAGGTGGGATTTCTGATTGATCGGCTGACCGTAGTGATGATGTTGGTGGTGACCTTTGTGTCGCTGATGGTGCATATCTACACCATCGGCTATATGGCGAAAGACCCCGGCTATCAGCGTTTCTTTAGTTACATCTCGCTGTTTACTTTCTCCATGCTGATGCTGGTAATGGCCAACAATTTCATGCAATTGTTTTTCGGCTGGGAGGCGGTTGGGCTGGTTTCCTACTTGCTGATTGGTTTTTGGTATGACCGCCCGACCGCGATTTACGCCAATCTCAAGGCTTTTCTGGTCAATCGCGTGGGCGACTTTGGCTTTCTGCTGGGCATCGGTTTGGTGTTGATAACTTTTGGCACACTGGATTACGCCTCAGTCTTCGCCAACGCTGCCAGCCATGCCAAGGAGTTAGCGCCGATACCCGGCGTGTCATGGAATGTGTTGACAGCGATTTGCATTTTGCTGTTCATTGGCGCGATGGGAAAGTCGGCACAATTTCCGCTGCATGTGTGGTTGCCTGATTCGATGGAAGGCCCAACACCAATCTCCGCCTTGATCCACGCCGCGACTATGGTTACTGCCGGCATTTTCATGGTGGCGCGCATGTCGCCGCTGTTTGAGTTGTCTGATATGGCGCTGTCATTCGTTATGGTTATCGGCGCGATTACTGCGCTGTTCATGGGCTTTCTTGGCATCATCCAGAACGACATCAAGCGCGTGGTAGCGTATTCCACGTTGTCGCAACTGGGTTATATGACCGTAGCGCTGGGCGCATCGGCCTACTCGGTGGCGATCTTCCACTTGATGACGCACGCCTTTTTCAAGGCGCTGCTGTTCCTGGCTGCGGGTTCGGTCATTATGGCTATGCACCATGATCAAGACATTCGCAACATGGGTGGGCTGCGTAAATATATGCCGATCACCTGGATCACTTCCTTGATTGGTTCTTTGGCTTTGATCGGTACGCCATTTTTATCCGGCTTTTATTCCAAGGACAGCATCATTGAGGCGGTCGGATTGTCGCATCTGCCCGGCGCCAGCTTTGCTTACTTTGCCGTGGTCGCCGGCGTGTTTGTCACAGCCTTTTATTCCTTCCGTATGTATTTTTTGGTGTTTCATGGCGAAGAGCGATTTGGTAAAGCGCAACCTGCAAAAGCGAACCACAGTTCGCACGCCAAGCACGACCACCATGATGACGCGCATGCAAAACACGATGACCATCATCATGGCTTAGCTCCCGGCCAAAAGCCGCATGAAACACCGTGGGTGGTGTGGTTGCCATTGGTGTTGCTGGCTATTCCCTCGCTGGCTATCGGTTACATCATGATAGAGCCGATGTTGTACGGAAATTATTTCCGTGATGCTATTTATATTGCCCAAGGGCATCACGCCATGGCTGAATTGAAAGCGGAGTTTCACGGTGCGTTGGCAATGACCATACACGGATTGACTACGCTGCCATTTTGGCTGGCGCTGGGCGGCGTGGTGACGTCTTGGTTCTTCTACATGAAACGGCCCGATATTCCTGCCGCTATCAAACATAGACTCAGCGGCATCTACACGCTGCTGGACAATAAATATTACTTTGATCGTTTCAACGACTGGTTTTTTGCCGGTGGTGCGCGCGGCACAAGTGGCTTTCTGTGGAAATTCGGCGATGTAAAATTGATAGACGGGCTGATGGTGAATGGTACAGCGCGCCTAGTCGGCATGCTGTCCGGCGTAGTACGCCGTTTCCAGACTGGTTACATTTATCATTACGCATTTTCGATGATTATTGGCGTGTTTGTGTTATTGACGCTACGCGATTGGTTTTGATGGTGCAGCGTCGGGCTGAAGCCCGACCTACGAAATAAGGAATAAAGCATGATTTTTGGATTTCATCTGTTAAGCGTCGCCATCTGGTTGCCGATTGTTTTCGGCGTTCTGGTGCTAGCTACCGGCGACGATAAAAATGCGCCGCTGGCGCGCATCATTGCCATGGTTGGCGCAGTGCTCGGTTTTCTGGTGACGATACCGCTCTACACCGGTTTTGCGCTCGACACTTCCGACATGCAGTTTGTTGAGAGGCATGACTGGATTACGCGCTTCAACATTCACTATCACCTTGGTGTAGATGGCATCTCGGTGCTGTTCATTCTGCTCACTGCTTTTTTTACTCCTATCGTGGTGCTGGCCGGGTGGAAGGTGATTGAGAAGCGCGTGGCGCAGTACATGGCCGCCTTCCTGATTATGTCCGGCATTATGATAGGCGTGTTTGCCGCGTTGGATGCAGTGTTGTTCTATGTGTTCTGGGAAGCCATGCTGATTCCGATGTTCCTCATCATCGGTGTGTGGGGCGGCGCGAATCGCGTGTATGCGGCGGTCAAGTTTTTCCTGTACACCTTGCTCGGCTCTTTGTTGATGCTGATCGCCTTGATCTATCTCTATAACCAGTCTGGCGGCAGCTTTGCCATACTCGATTTTCATCGTGTCGCGATTCCGATGACGGCGCAGATTTTTATTTTCATCGCTTTTTTCTTCGCGTTCGCGGTGAAAGTGCCGATGTTCCCGGTGCATACCTGGTTGCCGGACGCGCACGTCGAAGCGCCCACTGGAGGCTCGGTGGTGCTGGCTGCGATCATGTTGAAAGTGGGAGCTTACGGTTTCATTCGTTTCTCCATGCCGATTGCGCCCGATGCCAGCCATTATTTATCTGGCGTGATGATTGCACTGTCGTTAATCGCTGTGGTGTATATCGGCCTGGTGGCACTGGCGCAAACCGACATGAAAAAGCTGGTGGCGTATTCTTCTATTTCGCATATGGGTTTTGTCACGCTGGGTTTGTTTATTTTCAACGAATTCGGCGTGGAAGGCGCGCTGCTGCAAATGATTTCGCATGGCTTCGTATCCGGCGCGCTGTTCCTGTGTATCGGCGTGTTGTACGACCGCATGCACTCGCGCAACATTGCCGACTACGGTGGCGTGGCGCACAAAATGCCGGTGTTCGCTGCCTTCTTTATGTTGTTTGC
>JANONO010000248.1:0-2384 GCA_031420875.1 Gallionellaceae bacterium
TTGGTCGGGCAAGCCGAGTTGCAACAAGGCATTGCTCATGCCGTGTCGCTGCAAGCATTCTGCTACTGCGCTACCCGCGCCGCCCTGAACAGTATTTTCTTCCACGGTTATCAGCAGGCTATGTTCACGCGCCAGTTGCAAAATCAGTTCCTCGTCCAGCGGCTTGACGAAACGCATGTTGGCTACTGTGGCGTTGAGTAATTCTGCCGCACCTAGCGCAGGGGCGAGCATAGATCCAAAAGACAGGATCGCCATTCCCGCACCCTGGCGGCGGACTTCACCTTTTCCCAAAGGTAGCGCTTGCATTTTTTTGAGCGGTGTAATGCCAGGCCCCGTGCCACGCGGATAGCGCACGGCGCTGGGGGTGTTCAATTGAAATGCGGTAAACAACATCTGGCGGCATTCGTTTTCGTCAGCGGGTGCCATCACGGTCAGGTTGGGAATGCAGCGCAAATAGCTCAGATCAAAGCTGCCGGCATGGGTTGCGCCGTCCGCTCCGACCAATCCGGCACGATCTATGGCCAGCACCACGGGCAGATTTTGAATGGCGATGTCGTGGATTAATTGGTCGTATGCGCGCTGCAAAAAAGTCGAGTAAATCGCCACCACGGGTTTCATGCCGTCACAGGCCATCCCGGCAGCGAAGGTCAGCGCGTGCTGTTCGGCGATGCCCACATCGAAATAGCGCTGGGGAAATTTTTGCGAAAATTCGACCATGCCCGAACCTTCGCACATGGCCGGGGTAATGCCTATCAGACGCGAATCTTGTTCCGCCATGTCACACAACCATTCGCCGAAAACCTGGGTGTAGCTGGGCTTGTAGGTCTGGTTGGCGGCGGGTTTGGCGACGATGCCCAGTGCCGGATCAAATTTTCCTACGCCGTGATAGAGCAGACAATCTTCTTCGGCACGTGCATAGCCTTTGCCTTTTTGTGTGACTACATGCAGAAACTGCGGCCCTTCGAGTTGGCGGATGTTGGCGAGCGTGGTGGTGAGTGTGTCGAGGTCGTGGCCGTCTATCGGGCCGATATAGTTAAACCCGAATTCTTCGAACAATGTACCGGGTATGACCATGCCCTTGACATGCTCTTCGGCGCGTTTGGCAAACTCTAGCACCGGCGGCATACTCTTCAGCATCTTCTCGCTGCCGCGTCGCACGGCCGCATAAAAACGTCCCGACATCAGCTTGGCCAGATAGTTGTTGAGCGCGCCCACTGGCGACGAGATGGACATGTCGTTATCGTTCAGCACCACCAGCAAATTAGCATTCATCGCGCCAGCGTTGTTGAGCGCTTCGAATGCCATGCCGCCGCTTAACGCACCATCGCCTATGATGGCTACCGCGCGCCTATCACTGCCTTCAATTTTAGCCGCCACCGCCATGCCCAGTGCCGCTGAAATCGAGGTGCTGGAATGGGCAGTACCAAAAGCATCGTAAGGACTCTCATCGCGTTTAGGGAAACCGGAAAGGCCGCCCGCCATGCGTAGTGTGTTCATGGCGTTTCTACGTCCAGTGAGTATTTTGTGAGTGTAGGTCTGATGACCCACGTCCCACACCAGCTTATCGTGCGGCGTGTCGAACACATAGTGCAGCGCCAGCGTGAGTTCTACCGTGCCCAGATTAGAGGACAAATGCCCCCCGGTTTGGCTGACTGATTCAACCAGAAATTGGCGAATCTCGTCCGCCAATTGCGGCAACAGCTTGCGCTCAAGCTGACGCAAGTCGTCCGGGGAGTTGATGTTATTCAGCAGTGCGGTCATTAGTATTTTCTTAACACGACAAAATCTGCCAGTTCACGCAGGCGACGGGCATTGTTACCAAATTCCACCAGTGCATTTATTGCCTCGCTGTGCAATTCTGTCGCCAGTTTTTTTGCTGCCTGCACACCAAGCAAGGTGACATAAGTGGGTTTGTCTTGCAAGGCATCCTTGCCTGCTGTTTTGCCCAGGGTGGCGGTGTCTGCCTCGCTGTCGAGTACATCATCCACCACCTGAAAAAGCAGTCCCACGCATTTGCCAAAATGATCCAGATGCTTCTGCTGCGGCTCGGTGAGCGCAGTGCCGCACTGTGCGCCCAACAATATAGCGGCTCGGATCAGAGCACCGGTCTTGTGGATGTGCATGAACTCCAGTTCCGGCACGCTGAGTTGCTTGCCCACGCTGTCCAAGTCTATCGCCTGCCCACCCGCCATGCCGCGTGAACCAGAAGAAAATGCGAGTATTTTTAACATCTGCAATTGACGCAGCGGGTCATCGTTGAGTGGGTGTTCGGCTAGCAATTGAAACGCCAGGCTTTGCAGGCTGTCGCCGACCAACAGGGCAGTGGCTTCATCATATGCCACATGACAAGTCGGCTTGCCGCGTCGTAGCGCATCATTGTCCAT
>JANONO010000249.1:0-4917 GCA_031420875.1 Gallionellaceae bacterium
CATTTATGCTGACTGTTCCTCTTGCACCCTTCGATAAATTCAGAAAAGCCTTATCGAAGAGTACCCACTACGAATCACATAGTGCCCAGTTTTTATCAGCATGGTGTCTATTCGATGAGTGCGACTTGCTCAACTGCAAAGCACCCACCTCGCTTATAAATTAAGAAGTTTGATACCAGCCACACCCAATGCAAACTGGTAGA
The DNA here is from genome assembly GCA_031420875.1 of Gallionellaceae bacterium. Classification (GTDB taxonomy): domain Bacteria; phylum Pseudomonadota; class Gammaproteobacteria; order Burkholderiales; family Gallionellaceae; genus Nitrotoga. The sequence goes on from JANONO010000249.1 coordinate 204, forward strand.
AAATCTGCGCCCAATCTTTAAGCTCTCGGGTAAAGGAAAATTTATCCAGTAATTCAGGTACGACCACGGTGTCGCCAGCCATGAGCTCTTGACTTGAGAAACTGCCGAATATCGAGCTTGAATTTTGTGCGCTCAGCACCGATCCATCCGCACGCAATAAATAAATGCGCGACTTATCCGCATCTCGTGTCGGGCCGCCCGCTTTTGCTAGGTAATCAGACACTCGTGCACCGGGCTTAAATATGAATGCATTTTCGTTGTAAACCATACCCATCACGCTTGCCGTGGAGGGCTTGCTTGGCACAAAAAAGCGGTCGCCATCCTCTAGAGCGAGTTCCGGCAAATTTTTCTCACTTGCGTTCTGTGATGGAATATCCAGAACGACGCGTCCTGTGGCCTGGACGCTTCTCATGCTACTGACTAAGCTTGCCTGCGCTTCAGCCTGAAGTTTGGCACTATTGGCCTCATCCGAAGTCGTTGCACTGTGCTGCTTGTCGGCCAGGTTGCGCTTGATATCCGCTTCCATCCGGTCCGTCATTTCCTGCAATCGCTTCTGTTGCATGAGGCGAACCGATTCACGATTCAGCTCAGCACCGAACAAGTAGGCATGGGGAGTCAGGCCGCCCACCCGCACAATCAGTTGGCGCAAGGTTTCGCCCGGCAATGCTTTATAAACGCCGGAAAAACTTACTTCGCCTTCAAGACGAACATACACACTCCGCTCTGCTATCGGCACTTTGATATCGTCTTTGGAGAAGATGGTGATGACATCGCCTTCCTCTAATTTTTGATTGTCCGGTGTCTCTTTTCCTTCCAATGCACGACCCAGATTGAACGGGATGAGTACCGTAGTCAGATCGCTTTTTATCAATCGCTCGATGACGGCATAGTTCCAGTTGATCTCGGCACGGGTGTGTCCAAGCACCTCACCATGCAAGGCATCCTCGTTGCTGCGCTGGCGAAATACCTGATTTTGTCTTTCCCAATAGTCTCGGACAATCAGGAGGTCTTTATTCTGGATCAAGTCGCTCACTCGCATTCCGTCTTTCCACGGGTAGCGCCCCGGGCTGGCGACATTGCCGCGCAAGGTCACGGCATTGTCAAAGCGACCCCGGATAGAATCCACTTGCACTAAATCGCCATCCTTGAGAACGCGCTCCAATCCCGTTTGATTTAGGGGAAACTCTTCCACCTTGCGCATATCACGGTCGGCGATACGTTCCACCCTGACCTTATCGCCCTCCGCTACGCTGGTCAAACCTCCGGCCAGGTTCAGCAGGTCTGCCAAGGTGGTTTTGTCGTCCTTCAATTCATAAATGGCAGGACTGTTTACGCTGCCGGAAATCGCAACCAGCTGGCCCACGGGCGGGATGTAGATCACATCCCCGGGCAGCAAAGACACATCCTTGGTTTTGTCGCCTTTGAGCAGCAAGTCGTACATATCCAGCTCGGTAACGATTTCGCCACTGCGCTTGACTTGAATATGGCGCAATGAGCCCTTCGTGGAAGGTCCGCCCGATGCAAACAGTGTGTTGACCAGGGTGCTCAGTGAACTGACGGTATATACCCCCGGCTGTCTTGCCTGCCCGACGACAAACACCTGGACAGAACGTAATTTACCCAGTGTTACATCCAGGTTGAAATTCCTGAAAACACGGCCGATTGCATTCTTGAGATAGCCTTGCAGTTCCTGATAGCGGATACCGGCAACATTGATCGTCCCCACCTTGGGCAGGTTAATTTCACCATCACGGTTAACGACGGCACGTACATTGATATCGATTTGCCCCCAGCCTTTGATGACGATCTCATCCCCCGGTCCAATCAGGTAGTCCGGCGTTACCGGTATATTTTCTACGGGGGCAAACGTGTCCGGGGCTTCATTGAACAAGTTATATCCATACATGGGTAAAGTCTTGCCTAACGACTTCGAAATGAAATCCTGAAACTCGCCACGCTCCTGTTCTGCGGGTTTTATTGCAGGCTTGAGAGGTTTGGGTGGTTCAGCGGCGAGGGTGTTTGTATCAGGAAGCGCCTGTGCATTATCCTGGCTCATAGTGTTTTTGTAACAGCCAAGCGGATCCATGGAATTGGCGCAGGTGTCGACCAAACTGGTTGACATACCCCCACCAAGAGCAAAATCACTGTTGGCCGAGCTCGTCTGAGCTAGCGCAGGTAAAGGCAGGAACGCAATCGAAATGCCGATAACAAATATTCGCGCAAAAAACCTATATTGGCTTGAACAGCTCATGCTTTTTATTCCAAAATGTATAGTGTGAATATTAGCCAGCTGATTGAACGTAACTTTGCTACGCCCCTACCCCCGACAATTTATGCCGCGCATCTTAACACTAGGTACGTATTTTTGCAGGCCGCACCCAGCCTGATATACAGTCGAGCCGCAAGGCAACATTTCGCCTGAATGCGGTGCGGCGGGTGGGCTGATAGCCCAATGCCGTGGCGGTTTTTATGATGTCCGCCAGTGTCATATCGTCCCCATTTTTTGTGCATAATCCGCCATGCGCGATTGGGTTTCGGATAGAACGTGAACACCCTGCAAAGCCTGTTGCAGAGCACTCAAAAGATCGTCTGTAGATTCCATATATTCATGCACCAACCTATTTCTGAGTTCGCGAAGCTCGATCCAGATTTGGGTCGATTCGATCCAGCCGAGTTTTTCTGCGCGTAACAGGTTGTCAAGCTGCGCGCCAATTTTTTCAAGGCCTGCCCGCAGCATTGCGGGCAGGAGCTTATCGCCCAGAGTGTCTTGCAGGCGACCATAACGCGAGGCGAATGCATCGAGCATTTCACTGTGTTCATCGCTGTTTTCAAGCGATTCAACCCAGGACAAATCAATGTTTATGGATCGAAGTCGGTTTGCTGTTCGCTCAAGATAACGCACCTCTTTTGCCGTAACCCGGATTAGCTGAGCCACAATAAATTGGCTGTCTTGTACCGTTGTCATAAAACAATCCCGTTTCGTAGCGCCTGTTCGTGGATGGGTAGTGGTGGTTTGAGCGGATCCTTAATCAACACATCAACCTTGCGACCACCCAGCCTGATATACAGTCGAGCTGCAAGGCGACACTCCGCCTGAATGCGGTGCGGCAGTGGCTGTCTCGGCTCGATGAGTAAATCGATGTCTCCGCCGCGTTGCTTGTCATCTACACGACTTCCGAACAAGCGCACGATCGCTTCTGCTCCAAGCTGGCTGGCAACTTCGCTTTTGATAATTTCACGGGTTTTGTCATCAAGACGCATCTTGCTACCCCACTTTGTGAATAAGACAACTGATACCGGCACACACTATGTTGTTTGAATTTTGAGGGCTGGCCGAAGTTTTCGTCCAGCTCCCTATTTTCAGTTTTTATACGGCTGATGTGGAGTGCCGCAATTGGCGTGTACGTGCTTTATAACGAAATTTTATGTGTTCATTGTTGATTCAAATTTGATCGCATAAGCCTTTGTACAAAAATCCAGCAAATGTTGATAGCAACTAAACAATTCTGGTGTGGCTTTTATTATCTCAGTGAAGAATTGTGTGAGGCGGTCGGCATCTTCTTCGTACTCGTGATTAACCGCATTTCTCAGCTCGCGGATAAGTTTCCAGCGCTCAGCAGATTCAAGTATGCCTAATTTTTCCATGAAGGCGAGTACCGCGCCGAAGCGTTCAGCTTCAATCTCCTCTTCGATGGCAACCGCGCGCATGGTTTTACCAAGGTGTTCCTGAAACTCGCTAAAACGAACACGGAATGCCGCAAGCGTTTCGTGCTGTTCCGGGCTTAATGTTCGCCAGTTTGTGATAGGTAAAATTTGTTGCGCCCTTTGTGTTGAATAAGCCAAGTATTCCCGCATTCGTTGCAGGTGCGCGAACTGTCGCGCAATCAGGTGCAAATGTTCGGTCATAGCCGAACTCCTTGAGTTTTTGCTATCTGATAAATTGGCTTTTCTTTTGCAGGCTCTTTCACGATTAGGTCAACGTGCAAATCTAGGCTGTCTTCGAGTGTAATTTTGCAACGCAATTCAGACATAAGAGTGCTTGCTTGGGTGGGCTCTATGTATAAATCAACGTCACCTCCACGCTGTGCGTCGTCCACACGAGAGCCAAACAACCACACCGATGCCTCGGCACCAAAATTTTGGCGAGCGGCTTGGCGGATGGCTTCAATTTGTGATGGGGTGAGTCTCATAAGGCGGCGTTACCTTGGGACATGTCAAAAATTCAAAGTGCGCCCAAAGGCAGGGCGCGAAAAACCTATAGGGAACCTCTAATAATTCGTCATTCCCGCCCCCGATTCAAGCCTTTGAGGGCAGGCTGCGGCGGGAATACAGCTTGTTGATTTGACTGGGCTCCCGCCTTCGCGGGAGCGACGAAATATGAATTTTTAGAGGTGTCCTATATCCACGACCTAGCAGCCTGTCTGACTTGAAGGAAATCGGCTGCAAATTCGCCTGACCGGTGCATATTTCACCGCTTTTTTGGTCAATAGAATAACTATTGACCTGCAAAACCGGCAAAATCTGCCCTCGGCCAGCCAAATTTTCGCTTCGATTCTTCAAGTCAGACAGGCTGCTAGCCAAGAAAGTCCTTGATTCCGGCCACTGGCTTTTCACTCTCATTGACCGTAGATAGTTTCGCGGGTAGCATGGCCGCCTTTCGTCGTTTTGAAAGTTTGATCAGATGCGTCGCAAGTTAGTGGCTGGTAACTGGAAG
>JANONO010000250.1:0-12750 GCA_031420875.1 Gallionellaceae bacterium
GCGAAATGACTGCCGAACGTGATCTCGGTAACGGCACCTTGCGCAGCACCCTGTTCTTTGAAGACACGCGCGACGCGCTTTATTTGCAAACCAACGCGGCAACCAATGTCCTCAACTTCCAGAACGTGGATCACATCCGCACCAAGGGTCTGGAGTTAGCGCACCAGGCCAACGATGTGGTCTTGAGCGGGCTGGAGTTGATGAGCAGCCTGACCTATGCCGATTCCATCATCGTACAGAACGATAAAAACCCGGCCAGCGTCGGCAAATGGCAGCCGCGCGTCCCCAAGTGGCGCGCCAATTTCCTGAGCACCTACAAGCAGGGTGAGAAATGGACCTATACCTTTGGCGCGCGCTACAGCGGCAAACAATACGGCCAGCTCGATAACAGCGACACGAATAGTGAGACTTACACCGGCGTCAGCAGTTATTTCGTGACAGATGTAAGGGTGCGTTACCAAGTGGCCAAACAATGGGTGGCCTCGGTCGGCATAGACAACCTGAACAATGCTAAATACTGGGCATTCCATCCGTATCCGCAACGCACTGTGATTGCCGAGATGAAGTTTGATCTATGACTTGCAGGATAATAAAGTATGAATAATTTATTTTCTAGCGGCTCACCTGTTATCGCGATCACCTTGCTGCTGCTGATTTTTCTGTCGGTAGTAACCTGGTCTATCGCGTTGTACAAACTGTGGCGGCAAGTGCGGGACGGCAAACACAATCGTACCTTCCATGAGAATTTTTGGGCAGCACACGACTGGAATGCTGCCGCTGAATTGGCGCAGCACAGCAAGGGTGATTTGGCACAGCTAAGCCAGGCAGGCTTTGCCGAAGTTAAAAATTTAAATAGGGAACAGCACGATCTGCAACATCAGGGCGCACCACAAGAAGTGCTGGAAAGCATGTTGCGGCGACAGGTGCAAAACATTCAGCGCTACCATGAGCGCGGCCTAGCGGAGCTGGCGACCATAGGCTCGACCGCGCCCTTTATCGGTTTGTTCGGCACGGTATGGGGCATCATGCATGCCTTGCAGGGCATCGGCAAAAGCGGCTCAGCCAGCCTCGATATAGTGGCCGGGCCGATAGGCGAAGCGTTGATCGCCACCGCCATCGGCATCGCCACCGCTTTGCCTGCGGTACTGGCCTACAATTTTTTTCTGCGCCGCTTGCGGGTACACCTGACCGACCTGGAAAATTTCGCGCATGATTTTATGCGGCTGGCGCTTAAAAACATGGTGAGGCGATAATGTCCTTCGGCAATTTCTCACAGCAGGAAATGATGAGCGAGATCAACGTCACGCCGCTGGTGGACGTGATGCTGGTACTGCTGGTGGTGTTTATCATCGCCGCACCGATGCTGACACCGCAGTCGCTCAAGATCACGCTGCCAAAAACAGTGGCCGTCGCACAAGATAACAAGCTACAACCGGTTCACCTGACGGTAGATGCGCAAGGAAAAATAGAATTGGATAAGCAGGCGGTGACAGATGTGCAATTGGCAGATGCGCTCAAACAACATGCAGCTGATCCACAATTTCAGTTGCAGGTGGAAGCGGACAAGGCAGTGCCATATGGCCGCGTGGCGGAGTTAATGGCCATCGCGCAACATGCCGGCGTGAGCAAGCTGTCGTTTATATCCTTAGCTTGGTAAGTAAGCTGTGTCACACTATTGCGCTCAGATATTAAGGAACGAGCGCTATGCCTATTCAAAAATTAAAATTCTGGATTAGCTTGGTCAGTGTTTGGTTAGCGACACTCATCTGGCAAAGCCCAGCATTTGCCGTCACAGTAAATGGTTATCTGCCACCCGTTCGCCTCAACGGTGAATTCTCACTCACTGATACAAATGGTCAACCTTACTCTTCCGAACGGCTCAAAGGAAATTACAGCTTGTTGCTGTTTGGCTTTACCCATTGTGCCGATATTTGCCCGACCGCACTGAACGATGCACTGCAAATTAAAGAGGCGTTGCGCGGCATAATTCCGGTGCAAGTAATCTTCATTACGCTTGACCCAGAGCGCGATACGCCAGAAAAATTGGGACAGTATGTCAGCGACTACGGGGGTGAAATCGTGGCTTTAAGTGGAAATGTGGATGCCATCACTCAAGTTGCACAACGCTATCGCATGACATTCCGCAAGCAAGCTTTAAAAAAGCCTGGTGCTTACACCATAGACCATAGCGCTTTTTTGTATTTGCTGGACAAGAAAGCCAACCCGCTGGTGTTTTATCCTTACAGCACTGCCTTAGAAGACATTATTGACGATCTCAAATTACTCAATCAAAACGAGACGAGCGTGGTAATGGGTAAGATATTTAATAAGGCTGGAATGATGGAGCATTAATTTTTAGCAACGGCAGCGTAATTTCAGTAGTCGCCCCACCTCCCTTGCGATTGAATAAACGCACCTTACCCCCCATGCGCTCTATGGTGGCGTTGGCAAGGAACAACCCTAGCCCACGCCCTTCCTGCTTGGTGGTAAAAAATGCAGAGCCGGCACGAGCGGCAACTTCTGGCGTGAGTCCCGCTCCGCGATCGTGAATTTTCAGCACAAAAAAGTCTGCATCCCAGTGCGCCTCAATATTAATTTCTTCCGGCGACGCATCAGCGGCATTGTTGAGAAGATTCAGCAGTGCCGCACGTAATGACGGGTCTATGCGGGTTTGCGGCGGCAGTGAGGTGGTGGAAGTCTGGTATTGATATTTCACCGTTGGGCGCAGAAGTTGCCATTCATCCAGCGTATCTACAAGGATCTGTTGCATTGATTGCAACACGGGTATTTCTCGGTCTTGTGCATGGGCAAGTAATTTATCCAGAATGCGTTTGCACGCCTGAATTTGCCCCTCAAGAATATCTAGATTGCCACGCCACGCTGGCAATACAGCCTGCTCTCGCTTGATTTCGCCGATAACGACAGCCATGGTGGATAGAGGTGTACCCAACTCATGGGCAGCACTGGCAGCTTGTGTGCCGAGCGCCACGATGCGCTCGTTACGTAAGGTTTCTTCGCGCATTTTAGTTAACGCCTCATCGCGTTCGCGCACTGCATGAGCCATCTTCACCACGAAATATGCCACTACCACTGCGCTGACGACGAAACCCAGCCACATGCCGATGACATGCAGATTGAAAGTGTTTTCTTGCGGAATGGCAGCCATATTCATGCTGCTCATGTCGTGGCTCATGCCTTCCCTATCCGCCATGTTGTCTGACATGCTGTGCGGCATCGGCAGTGGCACATAGTATTTCATCAGCAAGGTATAGCAGCCAGTAGTAAGGGCGGTCATGGCCCAGGTATAGCGGTGTGGCAGCGTGGCAGCGGCAATCACCAAGGGCAACAGGAACAGTGATACGAAAGGGTTAGTCGAACCGCCGCCAAAATAAAGCAGCACCGACAGCGCTAGTACGTCAGCGCACAATTGCGAAAAAAGTTCAGCATTAGAAATCGGGCTGCTGTTGCGTAAGCGCAGCCAAGCAAACAGATTTAGCGCAGCTAACGCACCGACCGTAACGAGCATGGGCAGCCATTGCAGCTTCATTTCAAGAAAGCGATACACAACTGCAAGCGCAATGCACTGTGTTGCGATGGCAATGACACGCAACAGCACCAGTTGGCGCAAATGGCTGTGCCCGGTTTGTAGCGTCCCGGTGCGTGTCGCAGAGATTGATGAGGTCATGGTTGTTGATTCTACTGCTTTGCAAACCTACTGGGGTGCGACAATTTGCCACATTCCCTAGCTCAAACGCTACTCATACAATGGCTCGTCCATTTGGCAATGATTCACCCAACACAAGAAAATTACCATGGCAATAAAATATTATGCAATCAGTATTGGGCTATTCGGTTTGCTCAACTGCGCGGCTGTACAAGCCAGTTGCGGTAGCACCTTCTGTACCATCAACAGCAATTGGAATGAGCATGGATTAAGCCAACCCGGGTGGAATACGGACTTACGTTACAGCTACAGTCAAGCAGATATTTTGCGTTCTGGCAGCAAGAAAATTGCTGCCGATACGACTGGGGATGAAGTTGAAAATCTGCAAACAAGCAATAAACTGATTACAGCAAGCGCGGATTACACCCATGACGACCACTGGGGACTCACTCTGCAAATACCGTACGTCACACGAACTCATGAACACAATGTAGGCCCGTATGATGTTAATAATGCACCGAGAGGTTACGAAAAATTTCAAGCCAGCGCTTGGGGTGATGCCAAAGTGCTTGCTCGGTATCGCTGGCCGTTAGCCGAGAAAAGCCATTCTGAAATGGGTATGAAATTCGGATTAAAACTGCCTACCGGCAAAAAAGATTTTGAATGGGAGGCAGGCGACATTCCCAGTGAAGTGACCCTACAACCCGGCAATGGCAGCACAGACGTTATCCTCGGAATCTTCTGGCATCAAGCCACGCCGGGCAGCGACTGGGACTGGTTCGCGCAAGGGTCGCTGCAAGATTCCATCAAATCAAGCGCAACCTTCACCCCCGGAAATCAGATCAACCTCGATGGCGGCACACGTTATGCGTTCAATCACAAGCTGAGTGGATTGCTACAACTTAACATCCAATGGAATGACAAGGACGCAGGAACTGCCGCCGCACTGACCCCTACTCAAGAAGCAAGCAGCGGCGGCAGAAGCGTCGCCCTTACTCCGGGGTTGAGTTACGCGCTCACTGCCGATACGCAACTATTCGGCTTGCTGCAATTGCCGCTGTACCAGTATGTAAATGGCGAACAACTCACTGCCCAGTCCACCTTCTCGCTGGGCATAAACCACCGTTTTTGATTTTCTTTATATATAGAATTTCTGCACCCTGTCGCCCTCGTAGCTGCATTGGTGTAAATTACCATTGCCATCTATCGCAGATTTGTAAAAAGTATCCAGAAAATTTCAACCCGCCAGCGCGGAAAGCAGTCACGCTTTCTTTTGCCAGTAGAGCACTTCCGGCAACCCTTAAAAATGCGCATCGGATGTCAGTGGTTTCCCCCCAACTATGAGCGCAGTGGCATAGACTATGGCATCTGCCATGGCAAGTTTGTATCGTACTGAAAGGTCGGCTGCTGACAGCGCGATGCGTGTATCAAGTGCGCGTACCAGGCAGACTTCGGTGAGGCCGATCACATCCAGCGCGGCAGCTTCATCTTTTTCACGTAGGCACCATTTGTAAAGCTCATATTGCACCAGTGTTGGAACAACCATGTTGACACTGTCCGCCAGGAAAGGGGCATAGTTTTTCGCCAACGCACTATCGGTCAGCCATTCTATCCAGCCGCAAGTATCTACTACATGCATCAGCCCCGCTCCTTGCGGTCGCGCACATTTTTGGTGTTAGCCCCCTTGAACATGCCACGTACTTCATTGATGTCGCGACGTGGAATCATAATGATGGCATCGCCTTTGGCAACAAAAACAAATTTCTGACCAGCCTTGAGGCCAAGGTCATCACGAAATGCCTTGGGGATGCCAATTTGAAATTTCTGGGTGAGGGTCGCGGCGTACATGCTTACTCCTTTTATGTCCATCTGTGTTCTGTAAGAATACAGTGCTGGGCGCTTAGATTCAAGGAATGTTTTGTCACAGAATGGCGCGACAAATCGTGCCCTACCCCCATTGTGCCGTCAACTTACGCTCCTGCCTACTCCCCATCAAATGCAGCATAAACGCGCAGTCGTCACGATGTATGGTAATCCCACGATCACGGGTAACGTAGCCGACGATGGCATCACCTTTTACCGGGTTACAGCATTTGGCGATGCGGGTCATCAGGTTGTTGACACCGCCGACGGTGATGTCTGTTTTTGATGTGTGCTGAGTTGCCGGTTTGAAGGCATTAGGTTTGGCTGCTTCTATGATTTTGGTGGGCAATTCTTGTTGGAGGGCGACGGCAATACGCCGTGGCGTGATTTCGTTGCGACCGATGGCAGCGAGAAAATCCTCCAATTTATTGAAGTGCAATCGTTGTGCGATTTTTTCCTGATTGATAGCTGTGATGCCTAATCGGTGTAGTTCGCGATCCAGTTGCGTTCTACCTAGCGCAACGCTTTCATCGAAATTCTGATTTTTGAACCAACTCCGCACACTGGCGCGAGCGTGTTTACTTTGCAGAAATCCCAGTGCAGGATTGATCCAGTCGCGGCTGGGCGCACCTTGTTTGGTGGTGAGGATTTCCACGCGCTGGGCATTCTGTAGTTTGGTGTTGAGCGGGACAATGCTGCCATCTATTTTTGCGCCGCGTGTGCGATGACCCAGGTCGGTGTGCAGGCTGTAGGCGAAATCTACCGGGGTTGCGCCTTTGGGCAAAGCAATCACTTTGCCTTGCGGGGTGAGCACGTAAACTTGGTCGTGAAATAATTCATTCTTGAATTGTTCCTGCATATCGCCTTTATCGGAGAGGTCTTCTTTCCATTCCAGTATCTGGCGCAGCCAAGCTATTTTTTCATCAGAACCACGCTCTGATTTTTCTGGGGAATTTTTCCCTTCTTTGTAACGCCAGTGCGCGGCAACGCCGAGTTCAGAATGATGGTGCATGTCATGGGTGCGTATCTGCACCTCCAGTGCCAAACCGCGCGGGCCAATGACGGCGGTGTGCAAAGAGCGGTAGTTATTACTCTTGGGATGCGCGATGTAATCGTCAAATTCGCTGTCTATGAGCGGCCATAAATCATGCACCAAACCCAGCGCGGTGTAACACCCTTCAACGTCATCCACCAGAATACGTACGGCGCGCACATCATATAGCTCGCTGAAATCCACTTGCTTGCGCTTCATTTTATTGATGATGCTATAGATGTGCTTGGGTCGTCCGCTTACCTCGGCAGAAATTCCGGCCTGTGCAAGCGCAAGCTTCAATTGTTTAACCACTTCGGCGATAGATAACTCACGATCTACTCTGCGCTCGTCCAGCAGCTTGGCAACTTTTTTATATAGCGCCGGTTCCAGATAGCGCACGGCCAAATCTTCCAGTTCCCACTTGAGTTGCCACACACCAAGACGATTGGCCAGCGGCGCAAAAATGCTGCGGGTTTGTTGCGCGATGAGTTGCTGTTGCTCTGCACTCGCTCCAGCAAGCGTACGCATGGTCTGCGTGCGCTCGGCCAGCTTGATTAACACCACACGAATGTCCTGCACCATCGCCAGCAACATTTTGCGTAGGCTTTCGATTTGCTGCGCGGCTTCGTCTGGGTCTTTTGCGCTGCGTACTTCACTGAACAGGCGAATCTTTTCCATCCTAGAAATACCTTCGACCAGCATTTTCACGTTTGCGCCGAAATCCTTATGCAATTTTTCTGACCAGTCATCCAGATATTCAGGCACGGCATGCAGAATGGTAGCGGCGATGGTCTCGTGATCCAGATGCATACCCATCAGAATTTCAGCCGAACCGAGAGCGTGTTGCAATAATGGCGTGCCGGTGAGTTCGCTTTTGCCCTCGTACAGTGGCTCAGCCACTAGACAAGCGCGGCGAATGACTTCGACTTCTACGGGCGCAAATGTTGTAGCTAAACCATCAAACCAAGATTGAACATTGACTGATGAGGCGGCGTTTTTTTGTTGAGTAGCAACCATGAGTAAGTCGAATTAAAATTTTGGCATGATTCAGATTAATGCACGTCCTTACGATGCTGCACTAACTCGTGCCGGGAATGTTTTCTGATATGGCATGTTTGCGTTTGAAAAAATGTGTTAATCGCTGCACCGCGTCGTCAACATAAGTAAACAGCACCGGAATAACCAACAGACTGAGAAAGGTAGAGGTAATCAGACCGCCGATTACTACAATGGCCATAGGCGCACGAAAGCTTGAGTCCACGCCGATGCCGAGTGCAATAGGCATCATGCCCGCGCCCATTGCGATGGTGGTCATTACAATGGGCCGCGCACGTTTGTGGCAGGCATCGAGCAATGCTTCGGCGCGCGTCAGGCCGTGGTCGCGTCGCGCCATGATGGCGTATTCCACAAGCAGGATAGAATTTTTTGTAGCGATGCCCATCAGCATAATCAGGCCGATCATGGACGGCATGGAGATCGCTGTGTGGGTGATGAATAGCGCCAGAAATGCGCCTGGAATTGACAGCACCAACGCCGCCAGTATGGTCACCGGCTGCACGAAATCTTTAAACAACAACACCAGCACGATGTAGATACACAACACCCCGGTCATCATGGCCAGCATGAAACTGGAAAATAAATCAGCCATTGCCTCGGCATCACCGATGGTGGTCTGTATCACGCCCGGCGGCAGATTTTTCAAGCTGGGCAAGGCCAGCGCGTATTTCTCCACCGCACCCAAGGGCTGCTGATCCAGTTCGATAACGAAATTGATATTACGCAAACGGTCATAGCGATCAATTTCGGCTGGTCCACTTTCGATGGATAGTGTGGCCACATTGCCCAGCATCACCGGCCCACGCGCGCCCGGCACGGTTAGACGCGACAGCAAGTCAGGGTCGGTGCGTGCATCGGCAGCGAGTTTCACTACCACCGGCACTTGGCGTTGTGACAGATTAAGTTTGGCCAAGCTCTGGCTGTAGTCGCCAGCGGTAGCGATACGTAAGGTATCGGCAATCGCAGCGGAGGTCACGCCAAGATCGGCGGCACGGGCGAAATCAGGGCGCACGATCAGTTCCGGACGTACCAGACTGGAACCAGAGGTGACGCTGCCGATACCCGGTATGGTGCGTAGCTCGCGTTCCACAATGCGTGCATGTTCGGTTAATACACGGCCATCTTCACCGGCCAGCACCAGCACATATTTTTCGCTGGAGCCGCCGAAACCGACCTTGACCCGCGCACCGGGCAACTCAGCCAGCGCCGTGCGCAATTGCGCCTCGACATCCTGCTTGCTCACACCAGAACGTTCGTCGCGCGGGGTCATGTTGATGGTGAGCGTGGCGATGCGCACCTCGGCTGCGCCTTTGGGCGAGAACGGATCGCCGCCCGTGTTGCCGCCGCCTATGGCGGTATAGATCAGCTTGATGTGCGGATTTTTCTGCACGATCAAGCGCGCCTGTTCCGCCAAGGCATAGGTTTGCTGCAAGGTACTGCCGGGCGGTAGCGAGATGCCCACTTGCGTCTGCGACAAATCGTCAGGTGGGAGAAAGCCGGTAGGCAGCAGCGGCACCAGCGCAAAGGAACCGATAAAAAATCCGGCAGCGGTCAGCGTGGTTTTCACACGGTGCTTCAAACACCATGTCACCCAACGCATGTAAATAGTCAGCCAGCCCGGCTCGTGATATTCGTTTTGAGGAGCATGGAGCAAGTAGGCGGCCATCATCGGCGTGAGCATGCGCGCCACTACCAGCGAAAAAAATACCGCGATGGCCGCGGTCCAACCGAACTGCACAAAGAATTTTCCCGGTATGCCGGCCATGAACGCGGTCGGCAAAAATACCGCGATCAAGGTGAAGGTGGTGGCGATGACGGCCATGCCGATTTCGTCGGCGGCTTCCATCGCCGCTTGGAATGGCGTTTTGCCCATGCGCAAATGGCGCATGATGTTTTCGATCTCGACGATGGCATCATCCACCAGTATGCCCACCACCAGCGATATCGACAGCAAGGTAACCACGTTGATAGTAAAACCGAATAGGTGCATAAACCAGAAGGTCGGAATGACTGACAGTGGTAACGCAACGATAGCAACCAGCGTGGCACGTCGGTCACGCAGGAACAGCCATACCACGAGCACCGCTAACGCCGCACCTTCAAACAGCAGCAGCAAAGAGCCGTCGTAATTTTCCTGCACCGGATCCACAAAATTGAATGCCTCGGTGACCGTGATTTCAGGGTGCTCTGTCTTCAGCTTGTCCAGTGTGCGTCGCACTCCGGCAGCCACTTCGACCTCACCCGCACCGCGTGTGCGGGTGATCTCAAACCCTACCACCGGTTCGCCGTTGAGCAGTGCCGCTGAGCGCTGTTCGGCCAGCGTGTCGGTCACTGTGGCGACTTGATTGAGACGAATGTGGCGGCCATCGGACAAGGTGATTTCCATGCGCGCCAATTCTTCTGCCGACTGTACCGTGGCGATGGTGCGTACCGATTGCTCGGCACCGCCGATATCGGCACGGCCACCGGAAGCCTCTTGCTGCATCTGGCGTAACTGGCGCGAAATATCGGCCGCTGTGGTATTGAGCGCTTGCAGCCGTAGTGGATCTAGCTCGACCCGCACCTCGCGTGTCACCCCGCCTACGCGTGCTACTGCGCCTACACCGCGTACACCGAGCAACAACTTGGTCACGTTATTATCCACAAACCAGCTCAGCGCTTCGTCATCCATGCGGCTGGAAGACACGGTGTAAGTCAGGATAGGTGCACCGGCCAATTCCATTTTGCTGATGACCGGATCGCGCAGATCGCCGGGCAGATCGGAGCGCACCCGTGCCACGGCATCACGCACGTCATCCACCGCCTCTTGCGTGGGCTTCTCCAGCCTGAATTCGGCAGTGACTATGGCCGTGCCATCTTGCACCTTGGTGTAGATATGCTTGATGTCTTGCAGAACCGCCAGCGAGTTTTCGATCTTGCGCGCCACTTCAGTTTCCAGTTGCGCCGGTGACGCGCCCGGCAGCGAGGCGGTCACCGACACTGTGGGCAGGTCTATGTCGGGAAATTGTTGAATTTTCATTGCGCGAAAACTCATCAGGCCAAACAGCGTCAGCATGATGAATAGCAGCACTGAAGGTATGGGGTTGCGGATGGACCAGGCGGAGACGTTCATGTGGGCATCCCTTACTGCGCCACAGCGTTGCTGTGCATAGCTGTTGGTTTTGTTTCCCCAGCATCAACTACCCGCACCGTATCACCGTCAGCCAAGAATCCCCCGCCTGCAGCAACCACGCGCGCCGATGCTTCCAGCCCGCCCGTGATCTCGATGCGGTCACCGACACGACGACCGGCCGCAACCTTGACCTCTGACACCTTGGACTCCTCGTCAACGCGCAACACATAGCTGAATCCATCGCGCAACAGCACCGCACTTTGCGGCAGGGTCAAGCCCTTGTTGCCGCCAACTTCAAATTCGCCGCGCGCAAACATTCCGGCCTTGATGCTGCCCGGCGACGGCAAATCCACATAGACCAAGCCATTGCGTGTTTGCACATCTACCGTCGGCGCAATTTTGCGTACTGTGCCTCGAATGACAATGCCGTTGGCCGCAGTAACTCGCACACGCATACCCGATTTTAACGAACTCAGATCGGTGGAAGAAACTTCGGCGCGCCACTCCAATCGCCCTTGGCGGATCATGCGAAACAATTCCTGCCCAGTCGGCAATACCGCGCCCACCGTGGCAGTGCGCGCGGAGATGACGCCGTGATCGGGCGCTAAGACCTGCGTTTGCTTTAGTCGCAGTTGCTGCATCTCGACGTTGGCGCGCTGTGCGTCCAGCCGTGCTTGTGCCGTGCGCTCGGCAGTCAGATACTGGTTGACCTGCTGCTCACTCATCATGCCTTTGGGCTGCAAATTGCGCGCGCGCTGAGCATTGGCACCGGCCTCGGCCAACATCGCCTCGGCCTCTGCTACAGCGGCACGCGCTTGCGCCAAGTCGGCTTGCACGGTGTCAGCAGAAAAAATTGCCAGCACCTGACCGCGCGCCACCACATTGCCCACATCAACCTTGACCTCAGTCAATCGCAAACCACCCATCTCGTTACCTATGCTCGCTTCCTGCCATGCAGCAATGTTGCCGTTGGCACTGATAACGAGAGGAATTTTGCTCAGTTGTGGTTGAGTGGTGGTGACGGTCAGCGCGGGTTTAGCTTGGGCAACCAGAGGAGCTGGCGCTTCGCTGGCGCGCATATTGAAAGCCGCGGCCATCAGACCCAGCAATGTCAGAAGCAGCACCATCAATTTTATTTTATGAGCGCTGATCAGCGCCCAACTTTGGCTACTTATGCGATTCAAGGTACGCTCCTATTCCTGATGATGTCGTGTAGAGCCGGGAAATAATCGACGCACCACAACAAAAAACACGGGTATCAAAAACACTGCCAGCACCGTGGCCGCTAGCATCCCGCCTATTACTCCAGTACCGATGGCGTGACGTCCATTCGCCCCGGCACCGGTAGAAATGGCCAAGGGTAACACCCCTAGTATGAAAGCAATTGAAGTCATTAATATCGGGCGGAATCTCAGGCGACAAGCTTCGAGTGTTGCTTCCATCAAGCTGTGGCCGCGCTCATGCAAATCGCGTGCAAATTCGATAATCAGAATCGCATTTTTAGATGACAATCCTATGATGACAATCAAGCCCACTTTGAAATATACATCGTTGGGCAAGCCGCGCACGGTCACCGCCAACAGCGCACCGAGCACACCGATAGGCACAACCAGCAGCACAGCAAAGGGAATGGACCAGCTTTCATACAGAGCTGCCAAACACAATAAGACGGCAATCAAGGAAAGCGCAAATAAAAATCCAGACTGACTACCGGACAAGCGCTCTTCGTATGAAGTGCCGGACCATTCAAAGCCAAAACCCGGTGGCAATTGGGCAGCGATCTGCTCCATCGCCGCGATAGCCTCGCCGCTGCTGCGACCGGGCGCAGGGCTGCCAGAAATTTTCATGGCAGGCAGGCCGTTATAGCGATCCAGTTTGGGTGAGCCCGTCACCCAGTGCGCTGTGGCAATTTCGGACAGCGGAATCATGTCTCCTTGGGCATTACGCAGCGGCAAACGTAATATTTTTTCAGGTGTAGAGCGGGTGCTGGCCTCCGCCTGCATTTGCACGCGCAAGATGCGG
>JANONO010000251.1:0-2231 GCA_031420875.1 Gallionellaceae bacterium
GTGTCATTCAACACTTTAGCCACAGGCGCCAGACAGTTGGTGGTGCAGGAAGCGGCGGACACAATACTCTCGCCCTTGTAGCTGGTATGGTTCACGCCATACACAAACATCGGCGTATCATCTTTACACGGCGCGGACTGCACCACTTTTTTCGCGCCCGCAGTGATGTGCGCCTGGCAGGTTTCCTTGGTCAGGAAAAAGCCGGTACATTCGATGACGATGTCCACGCCTGCTTCATTCCATTTCAAATTAGCCGGATCGCGCTCGGCGGTCAGGCGTATCTTCTTGCCGTTCACCACCAGATTGTTGCCGGACACAGAAACATCGCCCTTGAAGCGGCCATGCACCGAGTCATAATTCAGCATGTATGCCAGATAATCCGGCTCCAGCAAGTCGTTGATGGCGACCACTTCAATTTCAGGAAAATCTTTGATCGCTGCGCGGAATACCATGCGACCGATACGGCCAAAACCGTTGATGCCTACTTTAATTGCCATGCTGCTCTCCCATTTAGATAAATTTACAAAACTTTTTTAACGGCATTGACCACGTTCTCAGTGGTGAAGCCAAAATGCTTGAATAATTCGCATGCCGGGGCAGATTCGCCGAAGGTGTCCAGTCCCACTACCGCGCCATCCAAGCCGACATATTTATACCAGCCACTGGTCACGCCCGCTTCGACCGCGACGCGCTTAACACCCTTGGGCAACAGGCTATCTTTGTAAGCCTGATCTTGCTTATCGAATACATTGGTGGAAGGCATGGACACCACGCGCACATTGATGCCAGCGGCGGCCAATGTTTTTTGTGCGTCCATGGCCAGCGCGACTTCAGAGCCGGTGGCGATGATGATCGCCTGCGGTTTTCCGCCCGCAGCTTCGGACAGGATATATGCGCCCTTGCGGATATTGGCAATCTGCGCTGCATCGCGCTTCTGGAAGGCCAAATTCTGCCGGGAGAAAATCAAGCAGCTAGGGCCATTTTTTTGTTCCACAGCCGCCACCCAGGACACCGCAGATTCAACGGTGTCGCACGGACGCCAAACTTCCATGTTGGGAATCATGCGCAAAGTTGCAGTTTGCTCGACTGCCTGATGGGTCGGGCCGTCCTCACCTAAACCAATAGAATCGTGGGTATAGACAAACAACACGCGGATTTTCATCAACGCCGCCATACGCAGTGCGTTACGCGCATATTCGGAGAACATCAGGAATGTGCCGCCGAAAGGCAGCAGCCCGCCGTGTAGCGCCATGCCGTTCATAATCGCCGACATGCCGAATTCACGCACACCGTAGCTGATGTAATTGCCCGGTGTTTTCGCGTTGATATGCTTGGCACCCGTCCAGTTGGTCAGGTTAGAACCGGTCAGATCCGCCGAGCCGCCGAGGAATTCCGGCAGCACCGGCACTAGGCCGTTAATGGCATTCTGCGAAGCCTTGCGCGTAGCGATGGTTTCCGCTTTTTCGTTGGTCTTGGCGATTACGTCGGCAGCATGTTGTTTCCAGTTTGCTGGAAGTTCACCCTTCATGCGTCGTTCAAACTCAGCCGCTTCTTTCGGGAACGCCTTGCGGTACTCTGCAAGTTTAATGTTCCACAACTTTTCCAGCCCCTCGCCCTTGGTGCGCGCATCCCATGCCTCATAGACATGCTTAGGAATTTCAAACGGCGGATATTTCCAGCCGATGTGCGCACGCGTCGCGGCAATTTCAGCATCGCCCAGCGCCGCGCCGTGCACGTCATGTGTGCCCTCTTTGTTGGGAGAACCGGCACCGATGATGGTCTTGCAGCAAATCAGAGAGGGTTTGTCGGTCACCGCCTTGGCGGCAACAATGGCGTCATTCAGCGCTTCGGGATCATGGCCTTCCACGTTGGCAATCACATGCCAGCCGTAAGCTTCAAAACGCTTGGCGGTATCGTCGGTAAACCAGGCTCCAACGTGACCATCAATGGAAATGTCGTTATCGTCCCAGAACGCAACCAGCTTACCCAAGCCCCAGGTGCCGGCCAGCGCACACGACTCATGCGAAATACCTTCCATCATGCAGCCGTCGCCCATGAACACATAAGTGTGGTGATTGACGATTTCGTGACCGGGGCGATTGAATTCATGCGCCAGCAATTTTTCCGCCATGGCAAAACCCACGGCGTTGGTAATGCCCTGACCCAGAGGACCGGTAGTGGTCTCCACGCCTGCGGTATAACCATACTCAGGATGGCCGGGGGTCTTGGAG
>JANONO010000252.1:0-4630 GCA_031420875.1 Gallionellaceae bacterium
GGACACCCTTACCTGTCAGGTGAGCGTGGCACTCACAAAAAACCATTGTTTTTATCTCTGTGAACTCTGTGCTCTCTGTGGCCAACTGCTTTTTCTAGGATTAACGCGAATTTTTGAAGCGCCTTGAACTAAGGCAGAAAGCGAGCGTAATGCATCTTGACTGCACCAGTTATAACTACACTCAGCGCATAAATTGCCACAAACGGATCGAGTAAATAATCCCAAATATTGTCCGACTCATACCAGCCGATTGCCCAGGCTAAGGTTGCCAGCGTGATGCACAGCGCGACCAGATAAAACCTGCGGAACCACGTAGTCACAGCGATTAGCAACAGCGCAGCGACAAAGAGTGGATTGCTGTAACCCAAACGATAAGGATCAAACGTGCCGACTCCTAAGGCCATCGGGTACAAGGCCAGTGCGGCCAGCGCAATGAGTATGAGCAGTGTGTGGCGAGATTGCTTATTTTGTTGCGAGAGCTGTTTTAACCCAGGCTGTAATAGCGCACACCACAACAACGCCAGCGTCGTAATGCTCAAGTCGCCAGTCACCCCGCGCACATAAGCGGCCAGCGGCATCCCGCCGAACGGGATGAGCATCAGCACAAACACTGCTGCTAACAACAGGGCCAGACGCGGCTTGGTCATGTCAGCCATTCCCGGCAACAGCAGCATAAATACACTGGCCGCGCTGGCTATGCTGATTAGTCCGGTTAAATCAGTGAGGTTTGGCATGGGTTAAATTTTCCTTGGTGGCTTTTTCCATTTGTTGATCCAGCCACGCGCGTGTGAACTGTACATGTTTAATGAAGCTCCTATTCCAGGTATAGACCAGATGAAAATCACCGTTCTGAGTTTGCACAAGGTAAGGATAGGAAAACTCAAAACCACAGCGCTGATCCCGGCATTGAATGCGCTGGGCAGATTTTGCGTAAGCCGCTGCGTCGGTGATGCCAGCCTCGGTGGCCTGCGCTAAGTCGCTGGCGAGTTGTGCGTGGCGCGTAGGTTCTGTGGATGAACCGCGTTGATCTTCCAGTTGATATAGGAATTTCCAATGAGATCCGCCATCGGACGAAAGTAGCAATGACAGCGTATCGCGGCCTTCTTCGGTGTTGTTGAGCGCCATCACAATACGTCCATCAGGCAACGCCACACCGGCAATCGCGGCGTTCGGGTTAGCCAGATTGGTTTTCACTGGCGCACTCCAGTGTTGCCCAGCATCGTCGGTTGAGGTTGCGATCACGCGCTTGGGATTCTCTCCAGAATATCGCATCAGCACCAGGGCTTGCTGTGAATTTTTTATCAGCACCACTGGTTGCAAGCTAAATTTTCCTGAACTCAGTCGCTGCTTGTCGAGCACTGCACCGGTCTTGCTGATACGCAATAGTTCGCCAAACTTACCAAGCAGCTCGTGATAAACCGGCAACCCTATCGTTCCATCGGCATATAAAAATGGTGTGCTTTTGACCAGTGTGCTGACATTCATAAACGGGGAAGTAATCAGCCGACGCGCCGGACTCCAACTGACGCCGTCATCGTTTGAGGTGATCGCCGTGATCGAACTGCCCGCCCAACCGCCCAGAGAAACGGTCACATAGAACAACCACAAGGTGCCGTCCGTTGCGCGCAGTGCAACCGGGTTGCCGAGTTTTTTGACATAGCGCCGCAGCGCCTGTTGTGTGTCTGCACGATTGGCTACGCTGTGCTCGGCACTCCATTGGTTTTTTTTGGGGTCGAAGACCGCACTGCGTATCTCTACGTCCTGCGCGCCTTCGCGGCTACCGGCAAACCAGAAGGCGCGGAGTTGGCCATCACCTATCTCGACTAAAGAAGCGGCGTGGGTGGAAATATTTTGTTGGGTGGAAATGAAGTGGGTGTGTATGGCGGGTACTGCGTCGTCAGTTTGCGCTGAAATAGCTGCTGCTTGAAAGAGTGCCACCGAGGGCCGATGTGCAATCTTATAAAACGCTGCGCCAAAGGCGATCAGCATTAGATAAAGCATCAGCACATGGCGGCTAAACATGGTCAATCGTGAAATCGTGGATTGTGCGTTTGCAGATACAGCGCCGCATTGCCGTAAGCTGCTGGGAAGTGAGACCACTGCGGTACAAGCTGTTGCAAGTCCAGTGGCAATGGTGGGTGATCCAATAAATTTACCGTGGACGTGGGTGACAAGATGTCAAACGCCGCAGGAGGCTTGCGCTCAAGCAACAGGTAATCGCCCGCCAGCACGCTATTCTCGCCGATGCCGGAGTATTGAAACCCGAAGGCGATACGAGTGGCATCAAATTTTGGATCGAGCAAATCGCGCCCCAGCGTGGTATTGCGATAGCCGATACCCACCAGCGAGGCGAGCGTAGGCAGCACATCTACCTGCTGTGCCCAGCTATCAATCCTGCGCGGTTGCACATGCTTGGGCGCATAGATCAGCAGGGGCGTATGCCCTTGCGCGATGGACAAATCTTTCCATGATGGCGGCAAGTGTGAGCCGGGGCGACCGATAATGCCGTGGTCGCCGATGAAAGCAAAAATAGTATTGTCGAAATAATTTTCCTGACGCGCTTGCTGCATAAATTGGCCGACACACCAATCCAGATAAGCGAAGCTACGATACTCTTCGAGCGAAATAAATCCTTGCGCCTGCAACTCCTCATCTGAAGGTGTGCGCGGCACGAACGCCCCCAGGTCTTCTGCTGGAATGTTGTAGGGGCGGTGGTTGCCGCTGGTTTGGATGATGGCGAAAAAGGGTTTGGCCTGGGTACGAAATTGTTCGTTCGCTTCCAGGAAAAGATTTTTGTCCGACACCCCCCAGCCGTCTGCCATCGGCGACTTGAGTCGGCCTTCCTCGTAAATATCAACACCATCTATATTGGCGGTGAGTATGCCGCGCACATTGGCCCATGACGTGCTGCCGCCAATAAAATAATATTTTTTGTAATTTTTGAATTCGTTGATGATCGTATGCTGGTTGGTGGCCGCTGGGTTGCGCGATGCGGTGGAATACTGCGACACGTCGGGTATGCCGGTCACGGTCGCGAACACACCCCTAGCAGTATGAGCATGTGCGCTCATCATGCGCGTGAATAGCAATCCGTCTTGGGCGAGTTGATCGAAGGCCGGGGTCGCGCCCATTTTGCTGCCAAACGCACCGACCTTGTGAGCGGCGAACGATTCAAGCAGCACCAGCACCACGTTTAACGGCGGCTTATCCGCCGCTATTTTATTGGGAGGAATGATGCGAAAAAAAGAGATATCCTCGTCCGCTTTAAGGGGAGGCAGACCCACAAAAGCGCGTATTTCATTGGCATCGGGACGCATCTGCGTAGCGTCTAGGCTTTGTTCGCGAAAAGTCCAAGTGTCGTACAAATTATGCAGCGGGTTAAGCGATGACTGCTGTGCAAAAACATTCGACAATCCAATTGAATCACTCCAGCGTAGCGGATATAGCGAAAATTTTCCCTGAATCAAAAAGATCGCCAACAGCACTACGATTACTTCTGCCCCTATCACCTGCCACTTGCGGCCTGTGGGTTGACTCATAGCCGTTGCCCAAATCCACAGCCGCGAAAATATCCAGTGACAAAACAGCAACCACAACACTAATCCCGATGCGATCCAGATCACCGGATAGGACTGCCACACCATGCTGGTGGCCTCGCTCCCGTCGCGCGCTAACGACAGCAGCGTTGCCGATAGTCGTTTGGACAGATAGGCATAATGCCCCGCGTCCGATATAGCGCCTAGTGCCCATATGGTGCTGGCCAGCATCCAGTAGCCCCACCATGCGCCACGCAGCACAGGCGGGCGAACATATTTTCCTAACAATGGCAGGCTGGATAGCAACCAGGCTATGGCCACTGCCACCAGCGACACCCGCAAATCGAAGCGCGCACCTAACCACAAGGCAGATGTCCAGTCCTGCCATTGCATTCCTGAATCAACAGGCAAAAACCACAGCATGAAAATAAATCGCGCCAATTCCGCCGCGACAAACAATACAGCAGCCATGGCAAGGGCAAGACGGAGGTGGGGGCGGATAGGAAGGGTAATCATGCTGGAACTAATCATCGAGGTGCGGATTATTCCAGATAATTCATTAGGACACCTTTAAAAATTCAAACCCCGTCGCCTGCTTGTCGCCGCCTTGATTCCATGAGCGCCACATATCAAATCTATACGGCGCTCATAATTGTTACTAATAGGCTATAGACTAATAAGTCACACCTGAACGACTATATGCGTCTATGAATATTCAACGCCTATTGGGTTTTAACGTCAGGAAGGTGCGCGAAGCACTGGGCTGGTCGCAAGACAAGCTTTCTGAAGAGTCGGGGCTTCACCGAACTTACATCAGTGGAATTGAGAGAGGGGTGAGAAATCCCACTGTTGAAATAGTTCAAAAAATTGCCTTGGCATTAGGTGTCTCCATTGCAGATTTATTCAACGGCCAAAGAAAAAAATGACTATCTATTCTCACTAGTGTCCGGTTGAAAATCAAATAGAATCATTTGGTTATTGGGTAGTGGTGCAATGATTCTGGTAGTGTCAGGCTGCAAGGCGCATGAAATAAAGGTTTTCTCGAAAACCGAGACCGACAATATCTGTAACAAAGTGTAGAGCGAGGCATTGAG
>JANONO010000253.1:0-3207 GCA_031420875.1 Gallionellaceae bacterium
GAGGCGCTCGGATCCGCAGCGATGCTGCACACCTATCGCAAGCAGCGACGCATAGACCGCAATGGCGGCATCCGTTTTACCGACGGGCTGGCGCGCTCATTCAGCAATGATCTGCCATTGATTAGCAATGCTCGCGCCGCCGCATTGTCGGTGTTGGATTGTTTGCCGGGTGTGAAAAAATTTGTGGCGAGGCGCATGATGTTTGGCGCCAATGGCTAGGCGATATCATGGCTCTTTTTTCTCAATCGAATTTAAAAACCTTGTTTGTCATCACCGTCTGGCTGGCACTGGCGGGTGTCCTTTTCTACTTCATGAACAGCAAGGTCAACCCCAACTCAGCCGACAATCTTAATCAGACAACCGAGGTGCTATTACAGCGCGATTTATCCGGCCATTACCGCGCCGAGGCATATATCAACGGCATGAAAGTCCCGGTCATGGTAGATACCGGCGCTACTCATGTCGCCATTTCCCAAGCGCTGGCTGACAAATTAGGGCTGCAAAGTTTTAACGCAGTCAGAACCCAAACAGCCAACGGAGAAATAGTGTCCTACATGACCCGGCTAACCAGCGTAAAACTCGGCGGCATAGTCGCGCACGATGTAGCGGCCTCGATTTCAGCTAACCTCGGCGATGAAATGTTGCTGGGGATGTCCTTCCTCGGCAGGATGGATGTCAGGCTATACCAAGGAAATATGACTATTCGCGCGGTCAGCGACAATCAGGTTCGCTGAGTTCAAATTGCAGTTGTCCGCAACTTAATATTTTCTGGCTGATGCGGCAACTCCAGATAGCTTCGGGACTGCATCTCGGTCAGACGACTGATCGTGCGCGAGTATTCTCCATCCTGCATGACTTCAGCAAACATCTGTTGCGGTGTAGCAGTAGCCGTCGTTACCAGCTTGACGCGATGGTCGTAGAACACATCCACCATCCAAACTAATCGCTGCGCCTGTGCGCTATCGCTGACTGTCAATTTTGGAATATGCGACACAAATACCGTATGAAATTTGTGGGCAATTTCCAGATAATCTGTTTGCCCGCGACGCTCGCCGCAGATGGCCTGAAAGTTAAACCAGACCATGCCGTGGGCAAGCTTGATGAGCGGGATAGAGCGGCCTTGCACAGTAATGGCCTGTGCATCTTGCAGCGCGCCCGAACACAACCGTTGAAACATGCCATTCATGGAGCTATCACTTTCGGCATTCTCAGACACCATAAAAACCGGCTCGCGGATCATGCTACGCAAGCGATAGTCGCTGCCACCATCCACATTAAGTATCGTCAATTGGCTTTTGAGCAAGGCAATCGCGGGTAAAAAATTCTGGCGCTGCAAACCATGGGAGTAAAGATCATCCGGCGCGAAATTGGAGGTGATGAGCAGCACCACGCCACGCTCTATCAAGGCTGCCAGCAGTCGCCCTAAAATCATGGCATCGGCAATATCACTAACATGCAGCTCGTCAAAACATAAAAGCCGCGTAGATTGGGCAATCGTGTCAGCCAATGAAATCAAGGGATCTTTTTCAGCGGCAAGCACCTTCATCTCGTGGTGAACTTCCGCCATGAAATTGTGAAAATGAATACGGCGTTTACGGCGATAAGGTACACAGTCATAAAACGCATCCATTAAAAAACTTTTGCCGCGCCCCACCCCACCCCTCAAATACAAACCTTTAGGCACGGGCGGATTGAGCAAGCTGCGCCCAAGAAATTGATCTCGTTTGGTCTTGAACACCAGCAGTTGCCGCCACAGATCATCCAGCACCTCAACCGCCGCCACTTGGGCATCGTCACGAATAAATTCTGGCCTTGCGCTAATGGATTGATACCATTCTTTTGGGCCGATGGGGTCACCCACAAGTGGAAGAGCCGTCTTTAATTTCATTTTAGCTACCTGCTCGCGGGTGGTATTATTTTTATGGCTGCCGAAAATTTCGCATGTGCGTTTGGATCAACCGGCTTGTGCTTAATCTTAGAACTCGCAGGATCGCTTCCGAGAAAATTGCCCCCTTTCCAATTCTTCGAAGGTCTAATGGGTCTGGGAACAAATCCGCCGCCACAATTTGGGCAGACATTCGCCAACACCGTTTCAACGCAGTGCGCGCAGAACGTACATTCGTAGCTGCAAATGCGCGCCTCAAGTGCATCCGGGGGTAATGCCTGGTTGCAGTTTTCACAGCTTGGCCTTAATTCCAGCATGGCAGATTCCTTCCGTTACGGCTCACAACTTATGCTCACTGGTGTTGAGTGGCGCATGGGGTTATTCCATTTCCAAATTGAAAGTGCAATAACGTAGGGTGGGCAAACAGCTTGATCGTTTGCCCACGCGGTTTGGTATCCGCGTGGGCATAGTGCGTGGTTGTTGCCGACTTGTCGGCTGTACAACCACGGCCTCCCCCTTGCGGGGAAAAGCATGCCCACCCTACGATAATTTATTATTGTCGTTTTAAAATAGAATTGGGGTTAGATGCGGATACCAAACATCTCCAGCAATTTGACCATGCCGACATATGCCCCCGCAGTAGCCATGCAAGCAAGTGTCAAGCTAAACCAAAATCCGATGCCCACGCGCAACAACAAAGGAAACGCAATAAATAAAACCAAGGAGGGCAAAACCAACCAGAGAATACCCTGAGATAAGGCAGCAACCTTTTCGATTTCACCCGTGTCGAGGTATAGCCAAACAAAGGCCAGCAAAGAGGTGAGCGGCAAAGAAGCCAAAGCCGCAGCCCAAAAAGAACTACGCTTGGCCAGCTCAGCAACCGCTACCAACACAAGCGCAGACAAAACAATTTTTATCGCGTATTGCCACATAGTGTGAAAATAAAATTGTTGGTCGGGGTGAGAGGATTCGAACCCCCGACTCCTGCGTTCCGAACGCAATCGCCGTCTTCAGGTATAGACTGAAAAGCCACGCCAGACAAGGACTCCAGCCGAATCTCTCTTAAAAAATCTTGCTGTGACCCACTCCTGACCCAAGGAGTGATGATAATGGCAACGATCCGATCTCGCAATGGTAAATGGCAACATGGTAAATGGCAGTCATAGATTGGCGAATAGCCGCTTCTGGCACACACCGCTCCTTCAAGCCGCTCAAATGCTAGCGACAAAGCCGCCCTTCAAATTTCTCTGCCAAGTCATTCCGGTTAAATCACTTGGATGACACTGTACCCCTACGTGGCTGGTATGCACTCGGATCGAACC
>JANONO010000254.1:0-4807 GCA_031420875.1 Gallionellaceae bacterium
GAGATCATCCGCAACGCCAGCGGAGAAAGCCTCGACCTGAAAGCTTATGAGGCGGACATGCGCCACCTGATCGACACTTACATCGAAGCCGATGAGCCGAGAAAGATTTCGCCGTTCGACGACATGCCGCTGCTGGAGCTGATCGTGAAGACCGGCATCGCGAATGCGATCAACAGCCGCCTCGGTGATCTGAAGGGCAACAAGGATGCGGTTGCCGAAAGCATCGAGAACAATGTCCGCAAAAAGATCATCAAGGAACATCTGAACGACCCAGCGTTTTACGACAAGATGTCCACGCTGCTGGACGAGATCATCGCAGCGCGTAAATCGAAAGCAATCGAGTATGAGGCATACCTGAATCGGATCGCCGAGCTGGTGAAAAGAGTGGAGGCAGGGCAGGCCGAGGATACGCCAGTGCAACTCAATACACCCGGACGTCGTGCGCTGTATAACATTCTCATGCAAGGGCTGTCTTCCGGTGGCACGTTCCGTGTTGCTGATTCTGGTTCGGCACTAGGCCACTCGCCGCAGGCCCATGCTCTCGATCTTGCCATCAGGATAGATGCAGTTGTTAAGCATGATCGGCCAGATGGCTGGCGCGGTGTTCAAGCCAAGGAGAATGTCATCAAGGCCGCTTTGTACGGTGTGTTACAAGACGTGAACGATGTTGAGCGCATCTTCCTAATCGTTCGGCAGCAGAAGGAATATTGATGGTTACGCAGATCAATCTTGGTGAGATCGCTGTTGATGTGGTGAAGAAGGACATCAAGAATATTCACCTGAGCGTTTATCCACCGGCCGGCAGAGTGCGCATCTCCGCACCTTTGCGGATGGACATCGACACCATCCGTGTTTTTGCCATCACCAAGCTCGGCTGGATCAAGAGTCAGCAGCATAAGCTGCGCCAGCAGGAACGTGAGACGCCGCGCGAATATCTGGAACGCGAGAGCCATTATGTTTGGGGAAAGCGCTACCTGCTCAAGATTGAGGAGCGAGATACTGCGCCGGAAGTTGAGCTAAAGCATAACAAAATGATCCTTCTGATTCGCCCCGCGACGAGCCGCCAAAGAAAACAGGAAATTCTAGAAACGTGGTATCGCGAACAACTTAAAGCTGCGCTCCCGCCGTTGATCGCGAAATGGGAATCACTGATGGGGGTGAAGGTGGGGCGCTGCTTTGTGCAGAAAATGAAAACGAAGTGGGGAAGCTGTAGCCATGACTCCAAGAACATTCGCCTCAATACCGACCTGGCAAAAAAACCGCCAGAGTGTCTTGAGTACATCGTCGTGCATGAGTTGGCTCATTTGCTTGAACCGACGCATAACGCCCGCTTTGTAGCCTTGATGGATCAGTCCATGCCGAAGTGGAAATTCTACAAGGATCAGTTGAACAGGCTGCCGGTCAGGCATGAGGACTGGGGCTATTGATTTACAAACCAAAAATGACAGCACTGTATTTATTCGAAGGCGGATGGGGCTACACCCATACAGCTTGTGCCGTGAATGATGCGGTGTTTTGCACCAAAGAAGGTGGGATACTAGGAGAAGGTATTTTGTACTTACATCGTGCGGGATATTCGGGGGCGTCTCCATGAGGGCTTCAAAAAAGCTCTAATGCAGTGGAACGATGTTGCGGTTGATGCATTAGTAAAACGATTCAAGTAAGCTGCTAATGATTAGTTACGGCAGCTAAGGTGCAATTTGCCAAGATAGCCCCCATTCCTAGCGGCTAATAATTGACAATATAATTAAAGGCAGCAAAAAATGGTCGGGGGTAACTATGGGGGTAACAGCCCACCCATTTATTTATAATACCAAGCATTCATGCGGGTTAGCGAGGGGTATTCAATAGCGGCACGACCACCAATAAAAAAACGGCTTCCAGTGCATACACTGGAAGCCGTTTTGTTTTGTAGGACATTGGCGGGACACGAGCAGAAAAAACTACTTGTTACCCCTGTAAACACGCCATGCTTTTGTAATCAATATTTGGCGTGGTTTGAAAAGGCATTGCTCTGCAAAACTGTCGGAGTTTAGAGAGGTGGGCTAGAAATTAACTAGGGCCTTAACTCTTCAAATCCGACAGTCTGCCAAGAAAATTACAGCGCTTTGCAAACCAAATACTGGTTGGAGCCATTGTCTTGATAGGCAGCGCCAGGGATACCCGCTGTGGCAGGATTTTGTGCAGCCTGTAATTGCCCACGAACCTGGCCAGTCAGAGAATTACCATCATCAAGCTGGGTATCAACTGCTATGGCGATCTTGGCAGGCAAGTTGGCCGAACAAATAATCAAACCGCTTAGCGCCAAGCCTGATGCGGGAGCAGCTCCACCCGGTGCGGTTTCTACACCCAGCATACCGGATAGGGCATTGGTGGGTTGCCTGCCGCTTTCGATCCCAGTAGTTGGGCCGGGGATAAAACCAGCTGCACGAAGATGTTGCCAGAATAGGTTATTTTCATTGGCAGTGGCTGGGGGATTTGGAGGGGGTTGATTATAAGTTTGACTTAATACGCCATTGCCGTCGCCATTAGCGACTCCACCAGGCCATCTGGCGGCGGCACCAGGGTCATCGCCGGGTAACACTTTAAAACGATCTTGATAGCCGTAATAGGCAGCCTGAACTCCATTAAAATCCGAGATGGCATTTTTAATCTTGGCTTGGTTAATCATTTCAGTACCTTTCAGTACCCCGCCCAGTAGCAAGCCGATAATTACCAGCACGATGGCGATTTCGATTAAAGTAAAGCCAGATTGATTGCGTTTCATTTGAGTCTCCTTCAGTATATTAAGGGTTACGCCCCGTATTCAGCAATACTTGTGCCATATCCCAATGTTGGCTCAAATGCCTTGCCGTTATTGGATCTTCAGCCACTGTGAATTTTTGCGCTGCTATCGCGATGACGGAATTACGACGAAAGATGACGACATGACGACAGTATCTTTATCCAAAAAATTTCTGGATTCCAACCGCTGGCTACCCTTGGCGATGTTGGTATTGCTACATTTTTCATTGTGGTTGGGAGTGGACAGTATTTGGTCCCGCCCCTTTTTGATGACTCATTTTGGCTTATTTTTGTTGTGGCAGCCATTATGGAGAGGGGAACAGCAATTGCGACCAGGCAGTGCGATATTTATTGTGTGTGCCAGCATAGTTGCCTTGTGGTGGTTGAATTGGTGGGTGCTTACCTTTTGGGTGAGCAGCTTGTTTGCTTTGGTGGGTGGGCGAGTATTTGCCTTTCAGGCCAAATGGCAACGCTTGCGATATTTATTGGTAATGGCCTATTTGCTGGCGGTCCTGGTATTGTGGATTGCGCCGCAATTGTTTGCCTTGCCTATGGTTGCCGATGCAACGCGCAAATTAATGGGGTTCGCGCTACCGATATTGTTGGCGGGGCTGGCGCTTATCCCAGGTGATCGTGAACAGGCAGAAACGACACAAGCAGTAGATTTTATTTACAGCTTGCTGCTATTCATGTTGCTCACGTTGCTGGTGCTGGGCAGCTTGGCTTTTATGACGCTAGCACAGGTGGATTATCTGGAAGCGCTGGTACGCACGCTGTTCGTCATGGCGCTGCTGCTGTTTGTGTTGGGCTGGTTGTGGAATCCGCGCCCGATTTTTGCAGGCTTTCAATCGGGGTTTTCCGGGCTGCAACCGGTTTTCTCGCGCTATTTGTTGAATATCGGTACACCGTTTGAAGCTTGGCTCAAACAATTGGCCGAGACGGCACAGCAAGAAACCAGCCCGGCAATTTTTCTGGCGCGCGCCACCGACCATCTGGCTGCATTGCCGTGGTTGTCTGGATTGGAGTGGTCATCGGATGAAGGGCGGGGTGCGCTGGGCACACCCAGTCAGCATCGCATCAAGGTCGAAGAACAGGGTTTACATTTAACGCTTTTCAGCAGGCAGGCAGTCGCGCCCTCGGTGTTGTTACATATTCACCTGTTGACCCAGCTGCTCGGACATTTTTATCAGGCCAAAAAGCGTGAGCAACGCCTGCGCGAGATGACCCGTTTGCAGGCCATTTACGAAACCGGCTCACGCTTGACGCATGACCTGAAAAATATGCTGCAATCACTGTTCGCGCTTACATCCATTTCGCAGCACCACGAAGAAGAATTTGTTCCACTTTTGCGCCGCCAGTTACCAGCGCTGGCACAGCGTATCGAGATGACCCTGGCCAAGCTCAAGTCGCCGCAGATGGAAATCGAAGCGCCCATGCAACCATTAGCGGCCTGGTGGAATAACCTGCGTCAGCGGCATCAGGATGAAACGCTCGAATGGGTGTGTGAACAAGCGGTGACAGATCAAAACATTCCAGCGGCATTGTTCGATTTCGTGGCCGATAATTTATTAGCAAATGCCCTCAGCAAACGCCAACGACAGCCGGGTATTTTGATTCGGGTTGTGTTGACTATGCAACCGTTCA
The DNA here is from genome assembly GCA_031420875.1 of Gallionellaceae bacterium. GTDB lineage: Bacteria > Pseudomonadota > Gammaproteobacteria > Burkholderiales > Gallionellaceae > Nitrotoga. The sequence goes on from JANONO010000254.1 coordinate 4,429, forward strand.
CATTAAGTGTGAGCGATAACGGCGATGCCATACCAGAACATTTGGCTGGCCAAATACTGAATACCGTCGTAATGTCAGAAGATGGCTTGGGTGTGGGTTTGTATCAGGCCGCCCGTTGGGCGTCACAGCTGGGCTTTAAGCTGGTGCTGAAAAAAAATGAGGCGGGGAGTGTATGCTTCGAATTGAGGCTATAAAGCTATTTACTTTTCAAACATAATATCAAGTGGTGAGCCATGTTAATATCGTAATTGCCTTAACACTCGAAATAATAAAGCAATGCCGCCAATAATTGGTCTTGTTAAGCCCATGCACCAGATGGGCGCTTTTAATTACCGAAAGGTTGCATATGCCTGTTAAAACAATTTCCCTACCAGATTTT
>JANONO010000255.1:0-5513 GCA_031420875.1 Gallionellaceae bacterium
CCCATTTCGTTTTCGTTACGATGATTAACCATCGCTGCCAGCGTGGTGGACTTACCTGATCCAGTAGGCCCAGTCACCAGCACCATGCCGCGTGGAAAATCAGAAATGGTCTCGAAAATTTTGGGGCACTTCAATTCTTCCAAAGACAAGATTTTGGAAGGAATGGTACGCATGACTGCGCCCGCACCACGGTTATGCACAAAGGCATTGACACGAAAACGCGCCAGGCCGGGTATCTCGAAGGAGAAATCTATCTCTTTATGCTCTTCATATAATTTGCGCTGCCCGTCATTCATGATGTCATACACCATGGCATGCACTTCTTTGTGATCCATCGGCGGCAGATTAATTTTTCGGATGTCGCCATGCACGCGGATCATGGGCGGCAAACCAGCGGAGAGATGTAAATCAGAAGCCTTGTTTTTAACGCCAAAAGCAAGCAGTTCAGTAATATCCATTATAATCCTCGCTGATTTCAGAACCGCACCACGCGGCTTCTGGACAATACACAACAACGGTTTGATTATGACCGCAATTGCTTCCAACTTGCAAGCCGTCAATCAAGGCATTGCGAAAATTTTAGGCACGGCTCACCGCCAGGTAAATGAGGTCACTTTACTGGCGGTGAGCAAGGCTTTTTCTGCCGCTGTTATTCGTGAGACCTATCAGGCTGGACAGACTGTTTTTGGTGAAAGTTATGTGCAGGAAGCGCTGGAAAAAATAAATCAACTGCGCGATTTGCCGTTGCAGTGGCATTTTATCGGGCCAATACAGACCAACAAGACGCGCGCTATTGCCGAAAATTTTTCCTGGGTACACAGTGTGGACAGGCTAAAAATCGCCGAGCGCCTATCGGCACAACGGCCAGAAAATTTGCCGCACTTGCAAGTGTGCATACAAGTCAATGTGAGCGGTGAAGACAGCAAGAGCGGCGTAATGCCGCCACAATTGGCAGAGTTGGCGCAGCGCGTATCTCGTTTACCTAGGCTCAGCTTGCGCGGGCTGATGACGATACCCGCGCCGACCAATGACCTGGCAGACCAGCGTATTCTGTTTTCCAAGTTGCGCGAGATGATGCAAGAATTAAACATGCAGGGATTTAGTTTAGATACGCTATCTATGGGCATGTCGCATGACATGGAAGCGGCGTTGCTGGAGGGCGCGACCATCGTGCGTATCGGCACAGCAATATTCGGAGTCAGAAATTATGAGGGGGAATAAATGAATATCTGTTTTATTGGCGGCGGCAACATGGCGAATGCACTCATCGGCGGTTTGCTGCAACGCGACTTCGTTGCGGCGCAATTGCGCGTGGTAGAGATTAATGCTGACAATCGTAATAAGTTGCAGCGCGAGTTTGGCGTTCAGGCCACGGCTGATGCAAACACAGTCGTACCTGATAGTGATGTCATTGTGCTGGCTGTCAAGCCGCAGCAGTTGGGCGAAGTCGCGACACAGCTCGCGCCGCTGTTGACGGGACAAACCGTCATCTCGATCGCAGCGGGTATCCGCGCCACTGATATAGCGCGTTGGCTGGGCACAAAAAATATAGTGCGTGCCATGCCCAACACGCCCGCGCTCATTCGATGCGGCATAACGGGTTTGTATGCCTTGCCTAGCGTGAGCAAAATTCAGCGTGATGCAGCACAAGCTATCTTGGAATCTGTGGGCAGCACTTTATGGCTGGAGAATGAGGCGATGATGGATGCCGTCACTGCAATTTCGGGCAGCGGCCCGGCTTATGTTTTTTATTTTATTGAAGCCATGCAGAGTGCAGCGCGCGAGCTGGGCTTTGGTGCGGCAGAAGCTAAACAACTGACGCTCGATACTTTCATAGGCGCAGCCAAGTTGGCCGCTGCTAGCAGCGATGATGTCAGTGATCTGCGCGCGCGCGTCACGTCCAAAAATGGCACAACCGAGCGCGCTTTGCTCAGCATGGAAGCGAGCAAGGTCAAGCAGCATATTGTCAACGCGGTTCATCAGGCTGCGATACGCTCTCAAGAAATGGGCGACGAATTGGGGAAGGTTTAATCCTTTTTCCAATCAATCGTTCATTGAGAGGCTTAGGTGCAGTGTTCTGCCCCGTCTTTCCAGCTTCGCAATAGTCGTGATTATATTTTTAATCACCTCATGCTTAAGTGCATCTCTAAAAATATCGTCGCTATGGAGTCTTACATGGCCTATTGCATCAGCTGTACAGAGGGAAATAAAATTTAGTCATTGTTTGTAGCGCATGTTGGCGTTACAGTTAGATATAAATATACCAACAGGAGGGTGGCAATGATTATTTTAACGATGCTCGCGGTAATCACGATGATGTTGCTGGCTTTTGTGCGAGCCTCGATCTGGAGTTGGTTGCTGGCAATGATAGTCTTTGTGCCGCTCATGGCCATTCAGAGCCAGCTTTCTGCCGATGTGTTTCAAGTCGTTATGATCGCTTTGGTTGTATTTGTTGCTGTGTTGGGCATTCCTCTGCTGCGCCGCTTGCTGGTGAGTCGTGTCATCCTCAAAATTTTCCGCAATATTCTTCCGCAAATTTCACAAACCGAGCAAGAGGCGCTGGACGCGGGTACGGTGTGGTGGGACGGCGATCTATTCAGTGGACAACCGGATTGGAATAAGTTGCTGAGTTATCCCAAGGCGACCTTGAGCGCGACTGAGCAAGCCTTCCTCGATAACGAAACCGAGCAACTGTGCGCCATGCTGGACGATTGGGACATTACCCATGTGCGTCAGGATTTGTCACCCCAGGCGTGGCAGTTCATCAAGGACAAAGGCTTCTTCGGCATGATTATCCCCAAAGAATATGGCGGGCTGCAATTTTCTGCTCTGGCACATTCTGCAGTGGTCACTAAAATTGCTTCGCGTAGCGCGACGGCGGCAGTGACGGTGATGGTGCCGAATTCTTTAGGCCCGGCAGAATTGTTGTTGCACTACGGCACCCCGCAGCAAAAAGAAAAATATCTGCGCCGCTTGGCGCAGGGCAAAGAAGTGCCGTGTTTTGCGTTGACCGGGCCGTTCGCCGGTTCTGATGCCGGGGCGATTCCTGATGTTGGCATCGTGTGTCACGGTGAATTCAACGGACAGCAAAATGTGCTGGGTTTGCGGCTGACCTGGGAGAAGCGCTATATCACTTTATCGCCCGTGGCGACGCTGCTCGGCTTGGCATTCAAGTTATATGACCCCGATCATCTGCTCAGCGCAGAATCCGAACGCGGCATTACTCTGGCGCTGATCCCTACCGATACGCCGGGCGTACAAGTGGGTCGCCGCCACTTCCCGCTCAACTCGGCTTTTCAAAATGGCCCGACGCAGGGCAAGGATGTTTTTGTGCCTATGGAATACATCATCGGCGGGCCAGAATATATCGGCCAAGGCTGGCGGATGTTGATGGAATGCTTGGCGGCAGGGCGCTCGATCTCGTTGCCAGCCAGCGCCACCGGTGCTTCAAAAATGGCGGCGCGCACTTGCGGCGCATATAGCCGAGTACGCAAACAATTCCGCTTGCCGATAGGAAAATTTGAAGGCGTGGAAGAAGCGCTGGCGCGCATCGGCGGCAATGTCTATATGATGGACGCGGCGCGCACTTTGACCACAGTGGCGCTGGATCTGGGCGAGAAGCCATCGGTTATTTCCGCCATCGTTAAATATCACTGTACCGACCGTGCGCGCTCGATTATCAATGATGCGATGGATGTGCATGGCGGCAAGGGAATATGCATGGGGCCGTCCAATTATCTGGCGCGTAGTTATCAGCAAACACCCATAGGCATCACGGTAGAAGGCGCAAACATCCTGACGCGCAGCATGATTATTTTCGGCCAAGGCGCGATCCGTTCCCATCCTTATGTGCTCAAGGAAATTCAGGCGGCGCACGATCCTGACAAGAAGCGCGCCATCCACAATTTTGATGCCGCCCTGTTTGCCCACATTAGTTTCAGCCTGAGCAATGCGGTGCGCGCATTACTATTCGGCATCACTGGCGGGCGCGGCATAGCCGTGCCGGAGGGCGTAGCCACTCAGCGTTATTACCAGCAACTGTCGCGTTACTCCGCCGCCTTCGCACTGGCGGCAGATGTGGCGATGCTGGTGCTGGGCGGCAATCTCAAGCGACGCGAAAAAATTTCTGCGCGGCTAGGCGATGTGTTGAGCTTGCTCTATCTATGCTCGGCCACGCTCAAGCGTTTTGAAGATGATGGCCGACCTGCGAGTGATCTACCGCTGCTGGATTGGTCTATGCAGGATGCGCTGCACAAGATTCAAATTGCACTCGATGGCGTGCTGCAAAACTTTCAAAGCCGCTTCGCCGCGCTGATTTTGCGCGCGCTGATTTTTCCCATAGGGCGTTGTCTTGCTCCGCCATCGGATGAATTGGGGCATCAGGTTTCTACCTTGCTCATGCAGCCCGGTGCAGCGCGTGATCGTTTGACTTCGGGTATGTATGTGCCGAGCAATGAAAGCGATGCTGTCGGCGCACTGGAAGCAGCCTTGCTTAGTACTTTGGACTGCGAACCGCTGCAAGCCAAAGTAGAGGCGGCGCGCAAGGCTGGGCAAGTTAAGGCATTGGACGAGTTGGCGCGCATTGCCGAAGCCAGCTCACAGGGCATTATCAGCGCACAGGAAGCGCAACTATTAGAGCGCGATTACACACTACGGCGCAAAGTTGTCATGGTGGATGATTTTTCGCCGGGGGAATTAAAGAACGCGATGTAAGCCACGTTGGGAGAAAATATGCCGGACAATAATAGTTACATCATCACACCGGAGCAGGCCGTCACCTTGCACGGTTTGTTTTTGGAGCGCACACGGCGCACACCTGAGCAAGTTGCCTACCGCTATTTTGACACCAGCAAAAACACATGGTTGTCGCTGACCTGGGCGCAGATACGCGAACAGGTGGCGCGCTGGCAGGCGGCGCTGTTGCGTGAGGGGTTGGCGGCGGGTGATCGTGTTGGCATCATGTTACGCAACTGTCCGCAGTGGGTGATGTTCGATCAGGCTGCGTCATCACTCGGCCTAGTGGTCGTGCCGCTGTATGTCGTGGACAGGCCGGACAATGTGGCTTTTATTATCAATGACGCGGGCGTGAAGGTGTTGCTGTTTGAAGGCGCCGAGCAATGGCAGGAGTTACGCACCGTGCGCGAACAACTGAGCAGTGTGCAGCGCATGGTCAGTCTGGACAAGATAGATAGAAATGGTGAAGCACGTTTGCAGTGCGCGGCAGAATGGTTGCCGCCCCAAGCGACGATGCTGGAAGAGCGCAAGCGTGAGCGCGATGCCCTGGCCACGATTATCTACACCTCCGGCACCACCGGGCGGCCAAAGGGCGTGATGCTCAGCCACCACAATATTATTTTTAATGCGCATGCCAGCCTCGGCGTAATTGCGGTCAGGCCAGAAGATGTACTCCTGTCTTTTCTGCCGCTGTCGCACACTTTCGAGCGCACGCTGGGATATTATTTGCCGGTCATGACCGGCGCGACCGTGGCGTTTGCCCGTTCTATTCCGCTGTT
>JANONO010000256.1:0-6756 GCA_031420875.1 Gallionellaceae bacterium
ATTTAATACATCAAAAGTGCCAATGACAGGGGTTGTACCCGTCGAAGTCCCAGCGGTCGTAATGGTTGCCGACCGAATTATTGCACCCGTTGTATCGGTCAAGACCAAGCGTGCTGCGTTCGTGGCAGTTAAACCTTTACCTATTACGCTCATGGAAGCAGCTGCGCCAGATAGTGCCGCCGGCGTCGTTCCTCCATTAAAAGTGGAGATCAATGCGCCACTGGCGCCCGGTGTAATGCCTACAATGTTAGAGACTGGTGAAATGTGTTCTGTGACAACCGCCCCTTCAAGGGTATTAGGAATATTGACACCATCCGATACGCGAATCGCAACCCAATATAACTGGAGATTTGTAATGGTATTCGTGCCAACGGTAAGAGCGCCTTTGACAATAACATCACCCACGGTTTTGATAACGTGCGAAGCCCCTGTAGGGCAAGCTCCGGTAGTCGAAAGAACACCCAACGAGGTACAGGTTTGAGTTAATCCAACTGTAGAGGGAATGGGCTCATAAAGAACCCGCATCAAAGGAGCCGCACCCGTGCCAGCATTCCAAGTGCCTATGGTGGCATCGGAATCTGCAATATTCCATAGTCTTTTCCAATGGCTGGGGTCTCTTACGTTGCACCCCTGCGATCCGGTACCCTCAGAGCGCGCACCACCGCACTGAAATTTACTGGCAACAAGTCCGGTCTGGGTATATCTCAGGTCGTAGGAGTGTGCGGCCACTGCTGCACCCGCCCCCCCAGCGGAATCATCGCCCACCGCAGTCCATGCCAAAGGTAGTCCAGCACCAGCCAACGACGACCCCCTAAGGTCAGTCACTTGAGGAGGAGATGAAGAGTCTGTCGTGCTGCCCGGAGTGGTAAACCCGGTACCCGGCGTGCTGCTGGTCGGCCAACCTACACCACTGGCGTTGGCATTACATCCTTGTGTGCCATCATTGTCGTCTATGTCCCAACCCCTGGGGCCATAGGTCTGAAACCCTCTAAGGCCACCGATGTAGCCAAGACTTATGATATATAGAGGGGGCTGCATAACACCCGACTCGTTCAGTCGGTTATAAAGCTGAATACATCCATCACCGTCTTTATCTGGAAACATGGGCACCCAGCGCACAGTGTTCGCCGGTCGGGTAGTGGTAGTGGACAAGGCATTGCTATATTCACCGGTACCGGCAGCGCTACTCTTAAGGCCGGTCACCGTACCATCCATGTCCATGTCGTAAAGGGCAAATCCATCGTTGGTCGGAGTTTCGCCGGAATAACCACTCCATATTTGCTGAGCAATACGATTGGCGTTACCAAAACCACCACCATCCCACTCGACGTGACAGTTGGCACACATGACCTGGAGCTTGGTACCACCCGCAATGTTGGCCGGGTAAGTAAGGCTGGCTTGAGCTGAGTGTGACATCAACAGCGCAAAAAGAGCTGCCATAAAGGCGAGAGTATAAAGAAGTGCCCCCGTTATAAAATGCCGAGCATAATTACTGCCTGACCTCTGATATTGATTGCTTATAATTATTGAAGTTTGCATTTTTGACACCTCCGCTTAAATCTAAACTAGAGTTAAAAAACGCTTCCTTGACTAACTGTTACCACCTTAAGCTGCTGACCAATGTTCTTTGTTTGAACTGGCCATGATGATCAAAGCTTGCCAAGCAGGCTTGCCCACACATTGTTGCTAACGAATGAAACTCATACTTGGCTGCATAGCAACCACTACTGTTCGACAATACCCGCAACATCAATCTTCATTTGCTTCTCCCTGAAGTTGCTAGCGGGAAACCACCGTATTTACGACAAACCAACAAGTTTTCGCCATCCTAGTCCTTGCTGCTACGCATTGTCAATCAAATAGCGATTAAAAACGACCCTTTAACTAAGTTCAAACGACAATATCAGCCCCGCGATTGTGTGTTACGCTTGTGAAATTTACTTACTTGGGAGCTAATTTTTATCAATATCCCATGCATTTCATGCCAAAATTTATCAATTTATCTATTGAGGTGCTTAAAATGCGTACTGTGGTCTTAATTGCTGCGTTAGTGTTTTCAGCTGCAACTTGGGCTGATGAAATAAGAACCAGTGAATCATGGGCGCGCACCACGTCACCTGGACAAACTAATAGTGCAATTTATCTAACTATTGTTAGCCAGCAGGAGGCGAGCGTAATTGCCGTAACAAGTTCAATCGCGCATAGTGCCAGCCTGCACAGCATGACGCAGGATGGTGGCGTAATGAAGATGCGGGAGTTGGATATTCTGCCATTACCAGCAAAGCAAGAGGTTAAGCTTAAACCAGGCGGCAACCACATCATGTTGGATGACCTTAAGCATCCGCTAAGAGTTGGCGACAGTGTGCCGCTTATCTTAACCATAAAATTTGCCGATCAGCACATAGAAAAAATTAGTTTAAATGTGCAAGTCAAGCCGCTCACAGCCAGCCACGAACATCATCCAGATCATTAGTTTAAAATTGGTCGCAATGGTTATGTACATACCTAGGTTTGCGCTACGTCAAGATTCACGCAGCTTTAACCCAGGTTAAACTTGTCCACTTGGAATGCTTATGAAAAAAATTGTTATAGCAGCTTTGCTAGTAACGGCTATAGCAAAACCTGCTGCCGCAGCCGAAAAGCTTTACTATGCTGGGGCTAAATTAGGGATAAATAGTATCAATTCAGCCAATTCAAGGGCGTTTGGCGTAATGGGTGGTTACATGCTCGGCCCTGATTTGGCAGTGGAGCTGGCGTACGCTGATTTGGGCAGCATCAAAAACCCAGCACCTAAAGGTCCGGTAAAATATACCATCCTAGAGCTAGGTGCAGTAGCGACTTTTCAGGTTACTCAACTATACTCCGCATTTGGCAAGCTAGGTTTGGCCAAGATGTCTCAATCAGGCTTAGGTCTGCCTAAAGTCAACAGAGTATCACCCACTTGGGGCTTGGGTAGTCGTTACAACTATACGCCAACTGTTGTAATTCGAATCGGCATGGAGAGCTATAACTTTGGTGATAGTTTTATCTGGAAGCGGGGAAGTAGTATTTTGTATTCTGTGTCTGGGATGTACCAATTTTAAATCCCCGAAATCGTAGTCGCTAAATACAAATAGCTGAGTCTACTTTCTGATTGCTGAAGTTGCGTGATAACCAATGTCGTGCCGCATCTGGCGACCATCGAAGTGTATGGTCTCGGCAATTTCATATGCACGCTTCTGTGCCATTTTCACCATCGTACCTAACGCAGTGACACATAATACTCGCCCGCCATTTGTGATCACGTTGCCATCTTGCATACTGGTGCCGGCATGAAACACATGTGCATCTTCGATTTCTGGCGGCAAACCAGTAATGACATCACCTTTACGTGGTGTATCGGGATAGTTAGCAGCAGCCAATACCACGCCCAGCGCAGCACGTCTGTCCCACTCCGCCTCTACTTTATCCAACGTGCCGTCCACAGCGTGCTCCATCAGCACTGACAGGTCACTTTTCAGGCGTAGCATAATGGGCTGGGTTTCCGGGTCACCCATACGACAGTTGAATTCCAGAACCTTGTACTTGCCTTGAGCATCTATCATTAACCCGGCATATAAAAATCCGGTGTAGTTGTGGCCTTCGCTTTCCATGCCCTGCACTACCGGATAAATCACTTCGCGCAGTACGCGCGCATGCAATTCCGGCGTGACCACGGGCGCAGGTGAGCAAGCGCCCATGCCGCCGGTATTGGGACCCTTGTCACCATCCAGCAATCGCTTGTAATCCTGGCTGGTGGCCAAGGGCAGCACATGTTTGCCATCAACCATGACCATGAAGCTGGCTTCTTCGCCTTGCAAAAAATCTTCGATCACTACACGTGCACCGGCATCGCCGAGTTTGTTATCCGACAACATCATGTGGATCGCGTCATGCGCTTCCGAGAGTGTCATTGCTACCACTACGCCTTTGCCCGCAGCCAAGCCATCCGCCTTGATGACTATGGGCGCGCCCTGCTTCTCTACATACTCACGCGCTGCTGCTACGTCGCTGAAAGTCTGATAGCTTGCGGTAGGAATGTGGTGGCGCAACATGAACGCCTTGGCAAAATCCTTAGATGATTCGAGTTGTGCCGCCGCTTGAGTGGGGCCAAAAATTTTCTGCCCCGCAGCACGGAAAGCATCTACCACACCCGCCGCTAGTGGAGCTTCAGGGCCGACTACGGTAAAATGAATTTCCTCGTTCTGGGCAAAAGCCAGTAAGTCAGGAATGCTGGTAAGAGCAAGATTTTCCACGCCATCTTCTAGCGCAGTACCAGCATTGCCGGGTGCGACAAAAACTTTTTGCACGCGTATGCCCTGCGCTAAGCGCCAAGCCAAGGCATGTTCACGCCCACCCGAACCAATGACTAATAATTTCATGTTTTTTCTCTAGCTGGTAGTATGTAGCCGTTAGCACAAGGCTGCTGCATTAAGAGCTCGCCGCATTATTAAGAGCGGGGACATTCCGAATTTTGTATTAAGAAGAATTTCATTTTCGCTACGGCATTCTATCCTTGAACTGAATAGTAATCCAAATTTAGCGCAGCTTTTCAATTAATAGGATATTGATTATGGAAGCAAGAAAAGTAAATATCAGCAACGGCTGGCTGTGGATTAAACAAGGCTACTGGCTCTTCAAAAAAAGCCCGATTTTGCTGGTCGTGTTGGGGGCAATATGCATTGTGGGCACCATCGGCATTGCCTCCATTGCAGTAGTCGGAGATCCCTTGGCGACCATATTATTCCCCACGTTGTTTGCCGGTTTTATGTTGGGTTGCCGAGCACTGGAGCATGGTGATGAACTGGAGCTGGCGCATCTTTTCTCCGGGTTGAAAAACAATCCGGCACAGTTAATTTCGCTCGGCGGCATCAATTTAGTCAGCCAATTGTTGATACTGGGTGTGATGTCACTTACCGGCGGGGGGGAATTGGTGGACATCATCATGGCAGGCCATCAACCGCAAGATCCCGCTGTATTTACGCAAGCAATTCAGAGTGCAGGCATTTCGCTGCTGTTGGGAATGACGCTATTTTCGACGTTGTTGATGGCCATGCAATTCGCTCCGATGTTGGTGGTATTCCACAACATGCCACCCCTGCGCGCACTGTTAGTCAGCTTTAAAGCGTGTCTGCGAAATATCGTTCCACTGACTTTGTATGCCTCCATGCTTATCCCGTTTGCGATTTTGGCTTCCGTGCCTATCATGCTGGGGTGGTTGGTCTTGGTGCCAGTATTGATAACTTCAATGTATGCCGCTTATCGCGACTTATTTCCCGAAAAGCTTGATGCGGTTGTGGAAATCCCAGATGATGTTAGCCAAGACAGTCCACCGTCACTATAATCCTAGAAAAAGCAGTTGAACCACAGAGGCACAGAGAACACAGAGGAAAAACAAAGCGTTGTATTGCCATGCAGCGCCACCCATTGGGTGAGCGACAGCTTGCCGCAAGCCATTGAATTATGGCCTTTCTTTGTGTCTCTGTGGTGAGGGATTTAGGATCAAACCACGGGTTCAAGTTTGGCATATTCCAACGCCAGCCACTTGGTTCCCGTCTTGCGGAAATTCACTTGCACCCGCGCATCCGCGCCGCTGCTCTCGATGTTGACGATCATGCCTTCACCGAATTTGGTGTGCATCACTGCCTGGCCGATGCGCCAACCAGAAGTCGTGGCAGGGTGGGGAACGGGCGATGACTTGGCCGAATACTGCGGAACAAAAACAACGGGCTGACGCACCGCCATTCTGGGCGTAATCCAATGCAGTAACTCATCTGGTAGCTCGCGTAAAAAACTGGATGCTAGGCTGTAATTCACCTGCCCGTGCAGCATACGGCTCTGGGCGAAGCTTAGATACAACCTGCGCCGTGCGCGCGTGATCGCCACATACATCAAGCGGCGCTCTTCATCCAGACCATCTTCTGCCTTGCTGTTCTGATGTGGGAACAGTCCCTCTTCCAGCCCGGTAATGAATACCGTGTGAAACTCTAGGCCTTTGGAGGAATGCACGGTCATCAGGTGCAATGCGTCATCCTGCTCACCGGCCTGATGCTCACCGGCTTCGAGCGAAGCATGAGTAAGAAACGCGGTCAAGCTGTCGTCTTCGTTTTCATGCACGAACAACGTGGCCGCATTGATTAACTCGTTCAGGTTTTCTAGCCGCTCTTCGGCTTCGCGCCGCTTGGCACCGGTCTCATTCTGATAATGCGGGATCAGCCCGCTATGTTGCAACACATGATCCATGATTTCCGGGAGCGGCAATTCGTGCGTCGCGCTGCGCATCGCTTCGATCAGCGCCACGAAAGCCGTGACCTTGCCGCCCGTCCGTGCAGCGGCATCGTATAGGGAGGTGTTGTTTTGTTTGGCAGCTTCTTGCACTTGCTCCACACTGCGCGCACCGATGCCGCGCGTGGGGAAATTAATGATGCGCAGCAATGCATTGTCGTCGCCATTGTTTTCCATCAGGCGCAGATAGGCCAAGGCATGTTTGACCTCCTGCCGCTCAAAAAAGCGCAAGCCGCCATACACACGATAAGACATCCCGGCGGAAACCAGCGCATGTTCCAGCACCCGCGATTGCGCGTTGGAGCGATACAACAACGCCATCTCCGTCAAGCGCACTCCCTCGCTCTGGAGTTGTTGAATTTCTTCCACGATGAAGCGCGCCTCGTCCGCATCAGTTGGCGCTTCATACACGCGCAACGGCTCGCCCTTGTTTTCCGCCGTCCACAGATTTTT
>JANONO010000257.1:0-7567 GCA_031420875.1 Gallionellaceae bacterium
GATTGCGCTCGCCCATCTGCCAGCAACGGTCTATCACCTCCTGTGCGCGGCGCTGCATTTCAGGATTGCCGCGCTGCACTGAGGCGAAGTCCAGATTTTCTGTGTTGCTACCCGTGTCCATGCTGGATGCCGCGCCGCCGCCCAGTCCGATCAACATGCCGGGGCCGCCCAACTGTATCAACAGCGCACCGACCGGCAGTTCATATTTGTGTGTGTGTTGCGCCGCAATACTACCCACGCCACCAGCCAGCATGATGGGCTTGTGATAGCCGCGCATCTCGCCATTTACGTTTTCTTCATAAGTGCGGAAATATCCGGCCAGATTGGGGCGGCCAAATTCGTTGTTGAACGCCGCGCCGCCGATGGGGCCTTCGAGCATGATTTGCAGGGCAGAGGCGATGCGCGTGGGTTTGCCGTAGGTCGTACCCTCTCCTACTTGTGGGAGAGGGTCGTATTTTTCCCACGGCTGTTTAAAGCCTGGAATATTCAAATTGGAAACCGAAAACCCAGTCAACCCCGCTTTGGGCTTAGAACCAATACCGGTCGCACCCTCATCCCGTATCTCCCCACCTGCGCCCGTCGCCGCGCCAGCGAAGGGCGCAATCGCAGTCGGGTGATTATGCGTTTCCACTTTCATCAGCGTGTGCGTCATCTCCTCGCTGTAGGCATAGCCGCCATCGGCGCGCGGATAAAACCGATCTACCAATGCACCTTCGATCACCGAGGAGTTATCCGAATACGCCACCACCGTGCCTTCTGGATGCAGCTTGTGCGTGTTGCGTATCATGCCGAACAGCGAGATCGCCTGCTGCTCATCGTCTATCACCCAATCGGCATTGAAAATTTTGTGGCGGCAATGTTCTGAATTGGCCTGCGCGAACATCATCAGCTCGACATCGGTCGGATTGCGATTCAGCTTCTGGAAATTCTCCAGCAGATAGTCAATCTCATCCACCGACAAAGCCAGGCCCAGCTCGCGATTGGCCGCTGCCAAAGCGGCACTCCCGCCATGCAAAATATCTACTGTGGCAAGCGGCGTGGATTCACCGTGACGAAAAATATTTTCTGCCGCGCCGTCGAAATCAAACAGCACCGACTCGGTCATGCGGTCATGCAGCAAGGGAAGTAAAACTTTTAATTCTTCCTGCGTCAGCGCCTCGCCATTTTGCGTTTGTACGTAATATGCCACACCGCGCTCGATGCGTTGCACATCGGACAAACCGCAATGCTGGGCAATGTCGGTAGCCTTGGACGACCAAGGTGAGATCGTGCCTAGGCGCGGCACGATCAATAAACGTTGCATTTTGTCTACATCATTCGGCTCGCCCATATCATTCAGTCCGAGCATGCGATCCAACAACGCCTCATTTTCCGGCGTGTTGTTGCTGAGCTCCACAAAATACCAGTGACGCGAATCCGCAATAGAAATATTTTCGACAACATTCTTTAGCGCAGTACGCAACTTTGCCAGACGAAAGGAAGAGAGAGCAACTTGACCAGCAGACACACGAAATATGGACATGACGATGCAGTGAAATAATGAAATGCAATTATACTATGGGGCAATACCGATCTGCGTCCGCTCCCTACAAAACCAACACCCCATGCCCATTTCAATAGACATCCGCGAAGAAGCTGGTGTGCGCTCCCTACACTTCGGCTCAGACTGGATACAAGGCGCGATGCGTATCGCACGTCCGTGGAATCTGGAGCTGGATTACACCAAAGAGATGATGGCGAGTTTGCTGCTGCGCGAAGAATCGCGTTTCCCGCGCAAAGTGCTGTTGATCGGCTTGGGAGCGGCTTCGCTGACCAAATTTTTGTATCGCCACTATCCGCTAGCCAAGCTCACGGTGGTTGAAATTGCAGCGGGCGTAGTAGCTGCCGCACGACAATTTTTCAAGCTGCCGGAAGACCCTAAACGGCTCAATATTGTGATCGGCGATGGCGTGGAGTTTGTCGCCCGTACTGATCAGAACTATGACCTGATACTGGTGGATGGGTTTGATGCCAAGGCTCGCGCTGGCGCGCTAGACACTTTGCCGTTTTACCAGATGTGCCGCGCTCGCCTCAATAACAATGGCATTCTGTCGGTCAACTTATTGAGCCGCAGCAAAGGGTTTAAGGCCAGTGTCGCGCGCATCAGCCTGGCCTGTGATGACCGCGCGCTGGCTTTTCCTTCATGCGATAGCGGCAATGCCATTGCCTTTGCCGCCAATGGCCACCCAATTCGCATTGCGCTGGATGATCTCAAGGATGAGGCGGTGATATTGAAAGAAAAAACAGGGCTTAATTTACTGCCTGCATTAGCACGACTGGAGCAATGGCAGCCTTGCGCCGGGGGAGTGCTGGAGTTGTAATTTTGCAAGCATGATGGCAAAGCTAATTTATTCGTATTATTTGGAGCGCGGGCATCTTGCCCGCACACAAGCGTTAGTCGCATGCTGTTACCCAATTCAATAGCGTAATGCAAGCCAAGTATAAACAAATCTGCAGCTGAACCCTCTATTCCGAGAAATCGTGTATTGCAGCTTTAAGCTATGGAGCTACTCTTGTACGCGCGATTTCAAAACTGCCATTGAAGATATGAAAGCTTCTGGCGATTTCCCATCTACAAAAAGCAAGAAGGGAGGACCTATCGTGCTACGGTAACTCTGACGCTCCAAGTCATTTTCGTCCAAGATATTTGCAATCAGTACGCTGGTCGCCATCACCAATACCGCCACTGTCCCAGCAATCCCAGCCACCCATCCCGGCTTGGCTCTGCTAATCAGGCGCAGATGCAGATAAAGAATTAACACAAATAGGAAAAATGTCACTTCCGTAGAAAGGTTGCTAACAAAAGAAGAATCAAAAGAAAATGAAACCAGATCAATTAGCATCCCGCTGGCTAAGAATAGAGTAACGCCCAAACACGCTATCACCGCATGTGGAATAAAATTTGTTTTCCCAGCAAATAAACGGCCGCCGAATGACCATGCTGTTATCCATAGTCCAACCATAATGATGGTAATGATCATGGGGGTGACATATGTGCCGATGCCAGCTTCAGTGTAATTAAGCAATGCGGCCGACAACAAGACCGCCAGAAAAGCGATCACACTGGCCAGCAAAATGGTGGGGCGGCGCTGCCAGGGCTTTGCGGAATAACGGGTCTCCGGGGCGACCGGATAGTGGCTGGGTCTGATCCGCAACTGGGTACGTCCGATGCGAATGATGTCATCGGAGGTAATGATTGCATCCGTTTTTTTTCCGGGGAGATTCGCAATCGTCATGCCGTTGATGCTGCCCATATCTTTTACTTGAAAACCCTGCTCACCTTCGCCAGAAATTTCGATGTGATTGGGCGCAATGAAAGGGTCGTCCAGGATCAAATCACAGTTATAGGAACGGCCTACTAGCGTTGGCCAAGCAAATACCGGATGACGGCTATTCACATCACCGTAGCGGTTGAGCACTTCAATCCATGCTAGTCGTTCCATCGAATTGCATCCATATAATGTTTTACAAATGCCATGCCAGAATCGTAATTGACCCCGCGCAAATTAAGCTTGGTTTGTAATGCGCGGGTGTCTTCGCGCAAGGTACTTAATCTCAGAATGACATCGTACAGACCGGGGAACATGCGATATTCGCGCAAACATAAGGCAGCTTTTACCCGCATATCGTGCAGATTAACCACGCTATCGTGGCAAGCATACTTGGTGAAATGTTTGCTATTTCCCTCGCCCCATCCGCTGGCCGTGTATTTAAAATTGCTTTCCAACACCGTGCCAAAACGAAATGGATCTAACGCGTCCCCTTGCACCAAATCATGGGTAAAGGAAACATTTCCTGCACTGACATCTTGATCAACAAACACGCTCGCACTGCCGCCACAGTAATAGGTGCTAGCCTCATAAAATTTCTTCGGATCGCGATTCGAATTAGCCCAGCAACGCATATAAGGATCAAGCTGGTCGGGCGCAGAATAGTTTCCCAAGCGCTGAATCGGCATCTGCGCTGACATGACGCGCTTGAGCAAGGCGTCGGAATGTGCGCTTAACTGAAGCGCAATCTCAGGCTGAAATTCCAAAGGAACAATGGGCTTTGCGCGCCAGCGTTCAACTAGTTCCGAGGCAAAATGGGCAGGCACCAAAAACCCGATAAGCTGACCATTGACCATCGTGGCGACGTTGATGCCGAATACATTTCCCGCTTTGGTTACTACCGGCCCGCCGCTCATGCCAGAATTGATTGCTCCGGTGAAATGAATGGTGTCATAGAACGAATGGTCGCGCAGGCCGTTGTAAGTGCCTTCGACTATCGTAAGGCCGATGTCCTGCGGGTTACCGAAAGAAAATCCGCGTGTGCCTTTAGCCAAATTATCTTTGTGGAAACGGAGGTAAGGAAAGCGGCTTCCCTTCTGTTGCAACAAGGCCAAATCATGCAGCACATCTACTGCCAGCAGAGTCAGCTCGCCGCCCTGACCATCTGAGCCGACACCTTCCAGCGCATAAATTTTCGGCTCCAGCGCATGGCTGGAAATAACATGGTAATTAGTAATCACCAACCCATCATCGCTGACATAAAACCCAGATCCAGTAGAAGATTGCGAAGTGCTGCCTTTAAGAATAGTGCGAATTTGCAGCACCGAGGCTCTGCCGGTATTGAACACATCCTGTGTTTGCGCCACCCCCTGAGATGGCATGGCAGAGACAGCATGTGCAGTGAGCAACAACAAGAACAACATGAGCACACTGCTTAAATTTTTTGATAGCGTTGCTTGCAAGTCAGCTTCCTTACGCAATAAATAATTAAAACTTACCCGGCCAGCAGAATATATTGCAGTGTAGCTTTTAACGCGATGAAATTCACAACTATTTCTGCTGTAGCTTTTCTTTTGTGCCGCGCACCGCATCTACATCATCCAAAACCGCCATGAATCGCGAAGCCAGATCAGGCTGGGACTCAAGCCGATCAAAGGAGCTAGTCATGAGCTTAAGTGGAATTTTTGGCATTTAAACTACACCACTCAACATGAACAACAAGACTGCGCTCAACCATTTCATCATGCGCTCTTTTTTGCACCTAGGTATGAAAGCAGAACCTTATAGTACGCCATTAAAAACTCAAATTTTGATTCTGGCTTTTAGAGATGGGCGGCTATTTCTGGCACGGTGCGATCTGTCTAAAACAAGCAGCGCCACCCGCGATGAATACTACGCAAGCCAGTGAAATAATACAACGCTGATTTGCGATACAGCCCGCACTGCTGTAACAAATCTGTCACCTGTTGTTCATCAATTTTTAACATGCCACGCATAAGCTGAGCGCGCTTTAAAGAAAAACACGTAAAACAGTTTTTTATTCATTCACTAACCAGGAGTCAAAATGATGCAAAATAAAGTATTAACACTCGCGTTGGCTGCGGGATTAGCTGCACCGCTAACAACTTTAGCCGAGAACGGCAACTTCACATTCTACGGCAAGGCTGATCTGTCATTCGACAGCATAAACACTGGCGACGGCACGACTCTGGCCAATGGCAGTGTGACAACAGCCGGGGTAAGCAAGCGCGTGGTATCCAGCAACGTGTCCAGGTTCGGCTTCAAAGGCACTGAAGATTTGGGCGATGATCTGTCATTTATCTGGCAGGTTGAGCAACAAATTAACATTGACGATGCGGCAAGAAATACCTTCGCCAGCCGCAATACTTTTGCTGGCTTAAAGAACGAAAGCCTTGGAACGATCCTGTTTGGCATTAATGATACGCCCTACAAAGTGGCAACACGCAAGCTAGATGTGTTCGGTGACAGCATCGCCGACAATCGTGCTTTGCTTGGCGCGCCAAAGTCTGCAACGGCTGCTACAGCGGGTTCAGGAAATACTGGGACATCGGCTTTTGCCGGGGCATCAAATCAAGGTTTTGAACTTCGCCCCAACAATGTGTTGGCCTATCTGAGCCCAGCATTTGCAGGCGTGACCGCATCCGTAGCAACTGTTAATTTGCGAGAACAAAATTACGTCAGCACGGACAAGAAGGATAGCTTGTTGAGTATGGCATTGATGTACGATGTTGCCCCATTCTACGGCTCTCTAGCACGGGAGTCGCACAAGCTGGAAAGTGCTGCGGCAGGCGCGAAGGAATCCGCCACCCGCCTAGGATTGGGCTACAGCGAGGGTATGTTTACTGTGGGTCTAGTGTATGAGAAAACCTCCGACAATCTTGGCACAGCACAAGCCGATAAATTCGGGCATAAAGTAGTGTATGCAAGTGGCAAAATCAATCTCGGCAACAATGCCGTAAAGCTTGCCTACGGCAAATCTGGTGATCAGAATTCAACGCCGAACAGCGGTGCAAGCCAAGCCTCTATCGGCTATGACCACGGCCTAAGCAAGCGCACCAAACTGTATGCCATCTACACCAAGATCAGCAATGGCAAGGGCATCAACTACGGCTTCTCGCAAAGCTCTGCCGCAGGCAGTTCAAATTCCGGTGGTTTCGGTACTTCACCTTCCGCATTGTCGCTTGGTGTGCAGCATACGTTCTAAGCAGAGCGTAACTCAAGGCGGGATGCATATAGCGTAACCTGCAATAAAAAACGGGCATCTTCATGATGCCCGTTTTTTATTACCCAATAGCGGGTGACTTTACCGCTCAATTACCCGGCACGATCATCGGCTCAAAGCTAAACACATTGCTGCTGCGAGTATCTACCGATACTTTTACCCAATGGATGTTGGGGCTGCCAAAAGTCTCGACACGAGTAAAGTTTTTTAACAGATTCGCTTGAATGGCTAATGGCTTATCTACTTTAAAAAAATGCGTGTCGCCATGCGCCATTACAACTTGGCCGTTGAAATTTGCCGTCTCGCTGAAAAGCGCGTTCAGAAAAGCCGTGTAACCCTCGTATCCGGGCGTGTTGCGCTCGTTGACGGTTTCGGTTTCGGGGAGATCAAAGCCCGGATCGGCTTGCATGACGACCATCAAACCCACCGCATTTTCAGCCTTGGCCTTTTCAAATGACGCCCGCAAAAACTGAATGTTGGCTGCGTCACGGGCAAGATACTCTGCCATATCGGCATCACAATCCGCCTGGGTGCGTACGCTCTTGGAGCTTAAACATTCGCCAGCTTTCACCAGATTGTTGTTGCTGCCGGGAACATTCAGGCCGACAAACATGACATCACCATACCTCCACCGGACATTCTCGGCATACAGGCCGCCTGCTGGGCCATGACGCTCAAGTGCAAACCCATTCTGTCCAAAACTGATTGGGCTGACAGCCATGGCCAGGCGGATGTAGCTCAGTCGTTCAAGATTATTGTAGCCGCCATTGTTGGTGCGGTGACAATCGGTCCACTCGTTATCACCCGGCACATACACCATGGGTGACTTGAACATGTTGAAGTAATCCACCGCAGTGGCATACACATCGTTGGTACACGATGAACTGCCGCTCTTGATGTCACCGTCAAACACCGTGAATGCCACCTTGGCGGCATTAATATCGGCGATGAGCGGCGCGATTTTAGGTGTTTGGGTATCCGCTTCGCCCGGCTTCATGTAGGGCATGTCTCCCCA
>JANONO010000258.1:0-4099 GCA_031420875.1 Gallionellaceae bacterium
CAGCGCCGCGCATCCAGCTTGTACGGCGCGACGATAGCCTGCGTTGGACAAACTTTTATACATTCGGTGCAAGTGCCGCAATGTTCCGCTTGCGGCTGATCCGCTGGCAGCGGCAGATCGGTGTATATCTCGCCCAGAAAAAACCACGAGCCATGTTCGCGCGACAGCAACAGCGTATGCTTGCCGCGCCAGCCTAGGCGCGCCTTGCGCGCTAGCTCCACCTCCATCACCGGGGCGCTGTCGGTGAAAACGCGGTAGCTAGTTTTTTCCACCGCGCTGCGAATTTTTTGTGACAGCTGTTCCAGCCGATTACGCAACACTTTGTGATAATCACGCCCCAGTGCGTAACGAGAAATAAAAGCTCGGCTACCGTCTTCCAGCACTTGCCAGCTATCTTTGGCAGCGGGCGGGGTGTAATCCATACGCACCGAGATCACACGCAGCGTACCGGGAATCAACTCTGCCGGACGACTGCGTTTGATGCCGTGTTTTGCCATATAATCCATTTCGCCGTGCAAGCCTTGCTCCAACCATTGTTGCAGGTTTTCTTCGGCCTCATGCAGATCGGTATCGGCGATACCCACTGCCTGAAAGCCCAGCGCCCTGCCCCACTCTTTGATTTGAGTGGTGAGCGCGATGTAGTCCACAGTGTGAGGTGTTTCAATTTGCATGACCCAAATGATAACCGAATAAACCTGCCGTTGGCCGATGAAGCCGCCACCGTCGCCTTTGCCGCACGGCTAGCGCCGCGCCTCAAACCCGGCATGGTGCTGCATTTGCACGGTGATCTGGGCGCAGGCAAAACGACCTTGGTGCGCGCGCTGTTGCATGCCTTGGGCTACAAGGGACGAGTCAAAAGTCCGACTTATACTTTACTTGAACAGTATGAGGCGAGCGGGTTGCAATTGCGCCACTTTGATTTGTACCGTTTTCACAACGAGGAAGAATGGGAAGCCGCCGGTTTTCGCGACGAGTTCGATGGCTGCAATGTATGCTTGGTAGAATGGCCGCAAAAAGCCAGTGGCCTGCTGCCGCAGGCAGATATAGAGATTACGCTGGAAGCATTAAACAGTGGTCGCAACATGGAAGTTCGAGCAAATTCACAGATTGGTAGGGAATGTTTAAACGTATTACGAAGTTAGTATTATTTTTTCTTTTGCTGTGGCTGCCTCATGCGCAGGCGGCTATCACTATCAGCTCAGTACGCATCTGGCCAGCGCAGGATTACACCCGTTTGACGCTGGAATCAAAGCAGGAGATACGCTACAACCAGTTCATGTTAAAAAATCCAGAACGCTTGGTGATTGATCTCGAACAAGTAGAACTAAGTGGCGCTCTCGATGGCTTGGCATCCAAGGTGGGCAACGACGACCCCTATGTTCAGCGCATACGCGCCGCCCCGTTCAAGCCCGGTGTAGTGCGCTTGGTACTCGATCTCAAGACCGAAATAAAGCCACAAATGTTCAACCTCAAACCGGTGGCGGAATACGGCCACCGTCTGGTGCTAGACATCTATCCCGCGGCCCCCGTTGACCCTCTGTTGGCATTATTAGAAAAAATAGATGCCTCTCAACCCGACGTAACCAAGCCGCCTGAACTCGCACAAACACCCGCCGATGCCCTTCCACCCGCTGCACCCAACGCAACGTCTATACCTGAAATCAGAGAGCGTATATTTTTGGTTGCCATTGACGCAGGTCACGGCGGCGAAGACCCGGGAGCGCGCGGACGCAGCGGAAGCCTGGAAAAAAATATCACGCTGGCAATCGCTCGCAAGTTAAAAAATTTAGTGGATGATACGCCCGGTATGCGCGGTGTCCTGATACGCGATGGAGATTATTTTGTTCCACTGGGCAGGCGCATTGAAAAAGCGCGTCAAGTTCAAGCAGACTTATTCATTTCCATACATGCGGATGCCTACACTAAATCGCATGTACGCGGCTCCTCAGTGTTCGCCCTATCGGAACGAGGTGCCACCAGCGCCAGCGCACGGTGGTTGGCAAAAAAAGAAAATGAAGCCGATCTAATCGGCGGCATGAACTTCTCAGTTAAGGATCCTTACCTCGCACGCACCCTGTTTGACCTTTCACAAACCGCCACCATCAAAGACAGCCTTAATTTGGCCAAGCATATGTTGGGTGAGCTAGGCAGCATCAACACCCTGCATGGCGGCAAGGTTGAGCAAGCTGGTTTCGCAGTACTAAAAGCGCCGGACATTCCTTCTGTGCTAATTGAAACTGCCTTTATCAGCAACCCGACCGAGGAGCGTCGTCTGAATGACGCGGGCTACCAAGAAAAAATGGCGGGCGCAATTCTTGGCGGCATTAAACGCTACTATGCACAGAATCCAGCGCTGTCGAAGCAACGGGTGGCGCAAACCAATTAATCAACTGCTGCTGCGCTCGCACACCTGCCATAGTGCCATTCTTGACTGTGGGATTATTTTCCAATCCAGGCATGTTGTCAATTCAGCGTCAAATTCCGCGTCCAATACTTTCCACTTTATCGGTTGGCTGAGAACGATTTTTGCGCTGCTTAAAGCGGTAAGAATCGTTACCCGCTTCCAAAATATCGTAATGATGAGTAATGCGGTCAAGTAACGTGGTCGCCATCTTCGCATCCCCAAACACCTGCACCCACTCGCCGAAGGACAGATTGCTGGTAATAATCAGGGAAGTCTTCTCATAAAGATGGCTGATGAGGTGAAACAATAGCGCCCCGCTTGATGCCGGAAACGGCAAATAACCCAGTTCATCCAGAATCACCGCATCCACCAGACACAGTTGTTTGGCCAGATTGCCGACCTTACCCTGACTCTTCTCGCGCTCCAGTTGATTGACCAAATCGAGCGCATTGAAGAAACGCACCCGTTTGCCTTGATGGATGGCGGTTACCCCGATAGCGGTGGCCAGATGGGATTTGCCGGTACCTGTACCGCCCACCAGAATCAGTTTATGCGCGGTTTCCATAAAGGCCGCACTGGCCAATTGCTCAACCACCGTCGGCGGCAGCGGGGTTTCAGCCCAGTCAATTCCCAGCAGATCGCGATGGTTCAGGAAAGGGGCGGCCTTGAGCTGGTAGCGCAAACTCTTGAGCTGGCGATCCGTTTGCTCTGCCGCAATCAGACGTGCCATCCAACTTTCCGGAGGATGGGTTTGTTTGGGTTGCTCTGCTTGCAACTCCCCCCATGCCGTGGCCATGCCATACAGGTGCAGCGCCTTTAAGCTGGTCGCGGATCAACCGAGATTTCCCATTAGCCCTATATTTCACCCTGGCGTAGGCTTGAAACTGAATATCCCGGAATATTTAGGGTCATACGGGTTGGGCAAAACGGATGCGATCAAACCGGACAATTCAAAAACTCGCAACACACAGCAACTATTTATGCTTTGATAGAATTTGCGTAGCCTAAACCGTAAAACATCAAGTAAGATTACGGGCTGAGAAATGAGATTGCGCTTCTTCTCAAATTTACAATGATGGTGCTTGCTAGAAGGAATTGTATGAGCGACTCCCCTCGATTCACACTCAACCGGACTGTGTTGCTGCTGATCCCCAAAGAGCCGTTTCTGAATTGGCTCAATGATGTTGACCCTGCCGATGAACCGCTCACATTGGAATACGTGTGCGATGACTGCAACGTGTTCCTTATCCCCCAATTCAATGACGAAGCGGACTCTTACAAGTGGATTGAAAAGCACTGGAGTGTCTTGTTCGAGCATATGCTGCTGGAATGGATGATAGACGAAACAACGTGGCCAGAAAATCGCACGCTAGCTATGTTCCGCGCATGGTTTGATATTGAAATTCATACGATGGCGTGGGATTTGGCCAAGCAACCTTTGCTGGTTGAAGATTGGCATGACGAGGATGAGGGTGCAGATTTCAGAGAGAGCGAAAAAATAATCCTGCACTAAAAATCAACCCTTGCACTTAGCTCTGCTTGTCGCGAGACGATTGCTGTCGTTCTATCAGCATGGCATCGCCATAACTAAAAAACCGATATTCCTGTTCGACTGCGTGGCGATAAGCCGCCAGCATCTCGTCCATACCACCGAAGGCACTCACCAACATTAACAGCGTGGATTTTGGCAGATGG
>JANONO010000259.1:0-3153 GCA_031420875.1 Gallionellaceae bacterium
CAGGCAAGTACAGGGTGCAGTGGCTCGAAAAGAGGCGATTGCAATAACACAGCAGGGTTCCATTCAGGCATTTCATTCATGGTTGAAGTGTATTCGAAACAAACGAATTTAAAGCAATCAGGAGATTCATTCGCTGTATGGCTGTTCCAGATGGCAAAAAATAGCGTAAAATGGCGCCCGCAATTACCAACCAGTGGTCAAGGCGAGATTCTAGCTCGATAAATGCTCGCCAGTGGGATATTGGCAAGGCCACAATAAATAATGTCAGATGGAAATTCTATTGGGGGAGTAGTGGGATGGCGAAACAGAATGCATTTTATGCACAGTCCGGTGGCGTAACCGCAGTAATCAACGCATCGGCCTGTGGCGTTATCGAAACAGCACGCAAGCACAAGGATAAGATCGGCAAGATCTACGCTGGCCGCAACGGCATCATAGGCGCGCTGACTGAAGACCTGATTGATACCAGCAAGGATTCCGCTAAAAACATTGCTGCGCTACGCCACACACCTTCCGGCGCATTTGGCTCCTGCCGCTTCAAGATGAAAAGTCTGGAAGAAAACCGCGTCCAATACCAGCGTCTGATCGAAGTATTCAAAGCACACAATATTGGTTACTTCTTTTACAACGGTGGCGGCGATTCTGCCGATACCTGCCTTAAAGTTTCGCAACTGGCCGACAAAATGGGCTACCCCATTCAGGCCATTCATGTTCCCAAAACCGTAGATAACGATTTACCCATCACCGACTGCTGCCCCGGTTTTGGCTCGGTTGCCAAATATGTCGCGGTGTCAGTGCGCGAGGCCAGTTTCGATGTGGCTTCCATGGCCAAGACTTCGACCAAGGTATTCGTGGTGGAAGTCATGGGTCGCCATGCCGGCTGGATCGCCGCTGCTGGCGGGCTGGCCTCAGATAAAAATTGCGAAATACCCATCGTCATCCTGTTCCCGGAAATTGATTTCAACAAGGCAAAATTCCTGGCTCAAGTGGACAGCATGGTAAAGAAACACGGTTATTGCTCAGTCGTGGTGTCCGAAGGTGTGCATGGTGAGGACGGGAAATTCCTGGCCGATCAGGGCTTGCGTGATGCGTTTGGTCACGCGCAATTGGGTGGTGCGGCGCCGGTGGTGGCCAACATGATCAAGGATGCGCTCGGGTACAAATTTCATTGGGCGGTGGCCGACTACCTGCAACGCGCCGCGCGCCATATCGCGTCCAAAACCGACGTTGAACAAGCGTATGCGCTGGGTAAAGCGGCAGTAGAGTTGGCGTTGAAGGGACAGAATGCGGTCATGCCAACCATTGTTCGTGTTTCCAACCAGCCGTACAAATGGAAAACCGGCGTGGCGCTGCTGAAAGACGTGGCCAACGTGGAAAAAATGATGCCGCGCGACTTTATCAGCAAAGATGGGTTTGGCATTACGGAAAAATGCCGCACCTATCTTGCGCCGCTGATCAAGGGCGAAGATTATCCGCCCTACAAGGATGGTTTGCCACAATACGTCAGGCTCAAGAATGTGGCGGTGGAGAAGAAGCTGGGGGCATTCAAGATTTAATTTTGTTTTGATGTTAGGTAATTTGTCGGCCTTAAAAAGCCGTTTAACTTGAAGGGGAAATAGTATGTCTGGTGGTCTAATTTTTACACTGTTATGCGCAGTGGCTGCACTGATTTATGGCGTGGTCTCCATTCAATGGATACTGGGCAAATCAACCGGCAACGCAAGAATGCAGGAAATTGCGGCGGCCATACAAGAAGGCGCTACCGCCTACCTTAACCGGCAGTACACCACAATCGGTATCGTCGGTGGCATTCTGCTGGTGATCATCTTTATCACGCTGGGCTGGAAGACTGCTGTTGGCTTCGCCATCGGCGCGATTCTTTCAGGCCTGACCGGTTACATCGGCATGAACGTGTCGGTGCGCGCCAATGTGCGCACGGCAGAAGCGGCCAAGGAAAGCCTGAACGCCGCGCTTAACGTGGCCATCAAGGGCGGTGCCATTACTGGCATGTTGGTGGTCGGTTTGGGTCTGCTCGGCGTGGCCGGTTATTACGCCATCCTCACCCTGATGTTGGGCACTACCACCGCAGAGGCAACGCATGCGCTGGTCGGCCTGGCCTTCGGTGGTTCGCTGATTTCCATCTTCGCCCGTCTGGGCGGTGGCATTTTCACCAAGGGCGCGGATGTCGGCGCTGACTTGGTGGGTAAAGTTGAAGCGGGCATACCTGAAGATGATCCGCGCAATCCAGCTGTGATTGCCGACAACGTGGGCGACAACGTCGGCGATTGCGCCGGTATGGCGGCTGACTTGTTTGAAACTTACGCAGTCACCATCATCGCCACCATGCTGTTGGGTGGCCTGCTGATTACCGGCTCGCCGCAAGCGGTGATTTATCCGCTGGTGTTGGGCGGCTTCTCCATCATTGCCTCCATACTCGGCACGTTCTTCGTCACCGCGCGTGAAGGCGGAAAAATCATGAACGCGCTCTATCGCGGCTTGGCAGTCTCCGGCATATTAGCAGCCATCGCTTTCTATCCCATCACCACCATGATGATGGGCGAGGGGGTCATGATAGGTGGCAAAATGGTCACGTCGCTTAATCTGTATTTCGCCACCTTGATCGGTTTGGCGCTGACCGCGGCCATGGTGTGGATCACCGAGTATTACACCGCCACCGAATATGCACCAGTGCGCCACATTGCTGAAGCTTCCACCACTGGGCACGGCACCAACGTCATCGCCGGGCTGGGTGTTTCGATGAAAGCCACTGCCGCACCGGTACTGGTGGTTTGCCTGGCGATCTGGAGTGCTTACGAGTTGGCCGGACTGTATGGCATTGCCATCGCCGCGACCTCAATGTTATCCATGGCTGGGATTATCGTGGCACTGGATGCTTACGGCCCAATCACCGACAACGCTGGCGGCATCGCCGAAATGTCCAAGCTGCCACCCGACGTGCGCAAGATCACTGACGCGCTGGATGCGGTCGGCAACACCACCAAGGCTGTTACCAAAGGCTATGCCATCGGCTCCGCCGGCCTGGCTGCGCTGGTGTTGTTCGCTGACTACACGCATGCACTCGATGCCAAGATGAACGGCGTCATCACCACCTTCGACCTGTCCAACCACATGGTCATCATCGGCCTGTTCATC
>JANONO010000260.1:0-7783 GCA_031420875.1 Gallionellaceae bacterium
TGTCGTTCTATCAGCATGGCATCGCCATAACTAAAAAACCGATATTCCTGTTCGACTGCGTGGCGATAAGCCGCCAGCATCTCGTCCATACCACCGAAGGCACTCACCAACATTAACAGCGTGGATTTTGGCAGATGGAAATTCGTCAGCAAGACATCCACCACCTTGAATTTAAATCCGGGGGTAATGTATATATTTGTTTCAGCTTGGCCCGCTTGGAGCTTACCTGGCTGCCCCAGAATTGCCGCGCTTTCCAGTGCGCGTAAGCTGGTTGTACCCACGGCGATAACGCGACCACCTCGCGCCCGTGCTTGATTTATGGCATCTACCGCTGACTGGGGAATGATATAGCGCTCACTATGCATGACGTGCTGGTGAATATTTTCTGCGCGAACCGGCTGAAAAGTACCGGCGCCCACATGCAGGGTGACGTACGCCAACTGTATTCCGTGAGCTTGCAAGGCAGTGAGCATAGCTTGATAAAAATGCAGGCCTGCGGTGGGGGCCGCTACCGCGCCGGGATGCTTGGCATACACAGTTTGATAGCGCTCTTCATCCTCAACATCGGCTTGATGAGTAATGTAAGGGGGTAATGGCAATTGCCCCTGTTTTTCCAGTATGTTGGCCACATCAACCGTGCTGTCGAAGCGCAACTTAAAAAACTCTCCAACACGCTCCATTACGGTGACAGACACTTGGTCTGCCAGCATTATTCGGCTTCCACTTTTAGGGGCGTGGCTGGCTCGTATTTGCGCCAGCACTTGCTGATCGGCTAACAAACGCTCGATCAACATCTCGACTTTGCCACCGCTTTCCTTTACGCCAAACAAACGCGCCTTCATTACGCGCGTGTCATTCAGCACCAGCACATCATGTTCGTGTAGCAGGGAGGGGAAATCGGCGAACATCCGATCTGTCCGCACTTTCCTGCCTATATGCAACAAGCGGCTGGCGCCACGCTGCTGAGGGGGGTGTTGTGCTATTAAATGATCGGGAAGTGCGAAGTCAAATTGATCGGTGCGCATGTCGATAACTATCTGGATTAAAAAAACGCATTCTAGCTTGATGCGGGTAGATGTTTCATGGATAATTCGCGGCTTGGCCGGGATGGCGGAATTGGTAGACGCGCTGGACTCAAAATCCAGTGTCTGTAAGGATGTGAGGGTTCGAGTCCCTCTCCCGGCACCATGGTAACCAACAAAAAATTTTGGGGCTTGTCAACCGATTGAAAAGTTAACGCGTTATTCTCAGCGGCACTAGATAGTGCCGTAGAAACTACAACTTGATAACTAACAATTGGAGAATAAAATGAAACTGTTGCCTACATTGTTCGCTGCTATATTTGCTGCTGTTACTTTTTCGGCTGTTGCTGCTGATTCTATGGCGCCTGCAGCGGCCACCACCAAGGTTGCTCCTGCTGCGAAGGCTGAAAAATCAGCCGCTACTGCAAAACCAGTCGGCAAGACTGCCTCTCCAAAACAGCTCGCCCAAAGAGCAAAAATGCGTCTATGCAGCAAAGAAGCCAAGGGAAATGGCCTGAAAAGTGCTGAGTACAAATCGTTTATGAAATCTTGTTTGAAAAAAGATAGCGTGATTGCGGCTTCAACTGCCCAGTAATTTTTCCAGTTATTTGCCCATTTATTGGATGATGCTAGGTAATAAGTAGAAAAAAAAGGCAGGTTTCCCCTGCCTTTTTTCATTGCTCCCAATTTTTAATTTAAAGCAGATATTGTTTGACTCAGAAAAATAATTGGAAGATTCAGCAAATGATCTGGAAACCTAATGTCACTGTAGCCGCCGTGATTGAGCGGGAGGGGAAGTTTCTACTGGTAGAGGAGCATACTTCGCACGGCCTGCAATTTAATCAACCCGCTGGACATCTTGAGCCCAATGAATCTCTGGTGGCTGCGGTAGCGCGCGAAGTGTTAGAGGAATCGGCTTACCTTTTTGAGCCGCAGCATCTGGTTGGTATTTATCGCTGGCATTCGTCTGCATCCGATACCACTTATTTGCGCTTTGCTTTTGCCGGGTGTGCTGCGGATCATTACCCCAATCGTGAATTGGATGAGGGCATCGTGCGCGTAATCTGGATGACGCTAGATGAAATTCGCAGCAGCCAAGCGCACCACCGCAGCCCCCTGGTATTGCACTGCGTCGAGGATTATCTTGCAGAAAAATGTTATCCGCTTGAGATGCTGGTGCATTATGAGTAAACCTTGTGTTGTGGTCGGCATGTCCGGCGGGGTAGATTCCGCTGTGACAGCCTTGCTGTTAAAACAACAAGGCTACGATGTGATCGGCCTGTTTATGAAAAACTGGGAAGATGATGATGACGACGAATATTGTTCCACTCGTCAGGATTTAATTGATGCCGTGTCGGTAGCCGACACCATAGGCATTCCCATAGAGGCGGTTAATTTTTCCAAGGAATACAAAGATCGTGTGTTTGGCTATTTTCTGCGCGAATACGAAGCAGGGCGTACACCTAACCCGGATATTTTGTGTAATTCTGAAATTAAATTCAAAGCATTTTTGGAACACGCCATAAGCTTAGGCGCGGACACGATTGCGACTGGTCACTATGCAAAAATTCAAGAAACAAATGGGGAATACAAGCTGCTAAAAGCAGATGACCGCAGCAAAGACCAGAGCTACTTCCTTCACCGACTAAATCAGGCGCAGCTATCCAAGGCAATGTTTCCGCTAGGTTCGATCCTTAAATCTGAAGTGCGCGATATTGCGCGCCAGCATAACCTGTCCAATCACGCTAAGAAAGACAGCACAGGCATTTGCTTTATTGGTGAGCGCCCATTCCGAGAATTTCTTAATCGTTACCTGCCCACGCAGTCGGGCGAAATGCAGTCGCCAGAAGGGAACGTAGTGGGGCAACACATGGGCTTGGCGTTCTATACCATAGGCCAGCGCCACGGCCTCGGCATAGGCGGCGCAAGAGCAACTACGGGCGAGCCGTGGTTTGTGGCTGGCAAGGATATGAGCAACAATCGTTTGATCGTCGTGCAAGGCCATGACCATCCAGCTTTACTAAAACATCAACTGAATGCGATTGAGATGCACTGGATTAGTGGGTCTGCCCCTAACCTAGGGCGTGACTATGCTGCAAAGACCCGCTATCGTCAGGATGATGCGACCTGCCGCATTGCTGAAACATTTAGCAACGAAGGCCACTTTGAATTTAGCCAAGCACAATGGGCGGTTACACCGGGGCAATCTGTAGTGGTGTATGACGGTGAAGTGTGCCTAGGTGGCGGCATTATTGCCAACTAAAGGCCACCTCTAAAATCCAAACTCCGTCGTGATACTGCGTTGCTCTAAAAATTTTAACACTTACAAATTAAACATATGCGGCACGATAAAATTTTTCTCGCGCCTTGTCTGACTTAGGGTTTTTAATTTTTAGAGGCGGCCTAAAGTGCAAGGGCGATTAATGATGAAGAGCGAAGATGGGTGCTGCACCTGAAACCCATGCCTAATTTAGGAATGGGTTTCAGCAAATAAATTTATTTTAGTTTAGTTTCTTTGTACATCACATGCTTACGTACCACGGGATCAAATTTTTTGATCTCAATTTTTTCCGGCGTGGTACGCTTGTTTTTATCTGTGGTGTAGAAATGACCTGTGCCAGCACTGGATTCAAGTTTAATTTTTTCACGCATTTTTGATTGCTCCCCGTGTTTGATTAATCATTAGATGGCTTCGCCGCGTGCGCGCATTTCAAACAACACCGCATCAATACCGTTTTTATCTATGGTGCGTAGTCCGGCATTGCTTAGGCGAACAGACACCCAGCGGTTTTCGGACTCAACCCATAAACGACGACGTTGCAGATTCGGCAAGAATCTGCGCTTGGTTTTATTGTTGGCGTGGGACACATTGTTACCCACCATCGGGCGCTTACCCGTTACTTGACATACGCGTGCCATAATTCAACTCCAACTGATTTTCAAATGGTTTTTCAAAAGAGGCGCGATTCTACCCTGAACACCCCCACTATTCAACTTTACTTTATTCCGATACAGAGGCAGATGCTTCCGCAGCAAGCAGTGCTTTCATACTCAAGCGCAAACGCCCTTTCTCGTCAGCTTCCAGCACTTTAACTCGGACTATTTGGCCTTCCTTCAAAACATCGGTAACCGCATTCACACGCTCATTAGAAATCTGCGAGATATGCAGCAAGCCATCCTTGCCCGGCATGATGTTGACGATTGCGCCAAAGTCCAGCATCTTGACCACTGGACCTTCGTAAACCTTGCCCACTTCCACTTCCGCTACGATGTCTTCAATGCGCTTTTTGGCCTGCAAACCGCCATCGGCGCTGACGCTGGAGATGGTAACATTGCCTTCGTCATCAATATCTATTGTGGTGCCTGTTTCTTCGGTCAGCGCACGTATTACTGCACCCCCCTTGCCGATTACGTCTCGGATTTTTTCTGGGTTAATCTTGATCTTAATCATGCGCGGCGCATGTGCCGAAACATCTTCGCGCACCGCAGGCACGGCCTGTTTCATGATGCCGAGTATATGCATACGACCTACGCGCGCCTGGCTCAAGGCAGCTTGCATGATCTCGCGTGTGATGCCGTTGATCTTAATATCCATCTGCAGGGCAGTAATGCCTTGCTCCGAACCGGCCACTTTGAAGTCCATGTCGCCCAGGTGATCCTCATCACCCAGGATGTCGGTCAACACCGCGAAGCGGTTGCCTTCTTTGATCAGCCCCATGGCGATACCTGCCACGTGACTCTTGAAGGGCACACCGGCATCCATCATCGCCAAACAACCGCCACAAACCGAGGCCATTGAGCTGGAACCATTTGATTCGGTAATTTCCGAAACCACGCGAATCGAATAACCAAATTCTTCTTCGCTCGGTAGCGATGCCACCAAAGCGCGCTTGGCTAACCGTCCATGGCCGATTTCACGGCGCTTGGGCGTACCGACGCGACCGGTTTCACCGGTCGAATACGGCGGGAAGTTGTAATGCAGCATGAAGCGGTCGGAATACTCGCCCTGCAAGGCATCAATCTTTTGCGCGTCACGCGCCGTACCCAGTGTCGCCACTACCAGCGCTTGCGTTTCGCCACGGGTAAATAATGCCGATCCGTGTACGCGCGGCAATACGCCGGTGCGTATGGTAATCGGACGCACGGTGCGGGTATCACGCCCGTCTATGCGCGGCTCACCGCTGAGTATCTGGCCGCGCACAATCTTGGATTCGCGCGCGCTGAATAGCTCATTGACATGATTCTTTTGCAAATTGGCATCTGCCGCCAGCAAGGTATCCACCACACGGTTGCGTATCGCATCCACTTGATTGGTGCGCGCTTGTTTCTCGCGCACACTGTAAGCGGCTTGCAGATCGGTATCGGCCATTTCTGAAATTTTTGCGACCAGCGCTTCATCCTGCGTGGCAGCGGTCCAATCCCAAGCATCGGCACCTACTGCGTCGGCCATTTCGTTAATTGCCTGAATCACCACTTGCATCTGTTGGTGGCCAAACATGACCGCGCCCAGCATGATGTCTTCCGACAATTCTTGCGCTTCCGATTCCACCATCAGCACGGCTTGTGAAGTACCGGCGACCACCAGATCCATCTTGGATTCGGCTAATTGATCGGCGGTTGGATTGAGCACATATTCGCCGTTGACATAGCCCACACGCGCCGCGCCAACCGGGCCGTCAAACGGCATGCCGGACAAGGCCAAAGCAGCGGAAGCACCTATCAAGGAGGGAATGTCGGAATCAATCTGGCTGTCAGAGGACACGACAGTAGCAACGATCTGCACTTCGTTGTAAAAACCTTCTGGGAACAACGGACGCAACGGGCGATCAATCAGGCGTGAGGTCAAAATTTCCTTCTCGCTGGGACGACCTTCGCGACGAAAGAAACCGCCGGGAATTTTTCCGGCGGCATAAGTACGTTCCTGATAATCCACTGTCAGCGGGAAAAAATCCTGTTCCGGTTTGGCATCTTTTCTGCCCACCACAGTAACCAGAACAACTGTGTCATCTAGGCTGACCATGACCGCGCCGCTAGCCTGCCGCGCAATTTCGCCAGTTTCCAAAGTTAGTTGGTGATTGCCGTACGTGATTGTTTTTTTGTAGTGACTCAAGGCTTACCTCTCTTGTATGTGACGTGGCGCACACGCGCCACAAATAGCTCTACAGATAAGATCCTAGGCGATATAGCCTCGCCCAAAATACCTTACCCAAAAAACTTGGGTCGCATTGGCGACCCTCTATTACTTGCGCAACTCCAAGCGTTGAATCAGGGCAGTGTAACTACCCTCATTCTTACCCTTAAGATAATCCAGCAACTTGCGGCGGCGGCTCACCAGACGCAACAATCCACGACGGGAATGGTGATCCTTGATGTGACTCTTGAAATGGTCGGTAAGATAGTTGATGCGGGCGGTCATCAGCGCAACTTGCACTTCGGGAGAGCCAGTATCGCCTGTGCCACGTTGGTAATTAGTCATGATTTGCGCTTTTTGCGCTGCCGAAATAGACATTGTCCTTGTACCCCGCTATAAAAAGTGCCGCATTCTACCCCTTAATGGCCTACTTGCTCAAGCCTGTTTATGCGTAACGCCTATTTTTCCTCAATTTTGTGCATTACCTCACGGCTTTGTAAACACCTCAAAATTTCAGCGTTCGCCCAAATTTAAGTCATGGAAAATTTATTTCACGCCGCATCCATATGTTATGTAAGTATAAAAATTGCAGGTAGCCGCTATACGGCTGACCACTTAGAATAAATGTTGATTAAGTTGCATGTGCACAACTATGCTGGCCAGATAACCCAGTGCAATAACAGGTGTCCATTTCAGGTGGCCAAAAAAAGTATAGACTCCACGCGCCTGCCCCATTAGCGCCACTCCAGCCGCCGATCCGATTGACAGCAACGACCCCCCTACTCCCGCAGTCATTGTTACCAGCAGCCACTGACCGACCGACATATCGGGCATCATGGTTAATACCGCAAAGGTCACCGGAATATTACCAACCACTGCCGAGGTGATGCCGACTGCGATATTGGCGTTGGTCGCCCCCCAATCACCGTACATCATTTGTGAAAGTGCCCCCAGATAGCCTATAAAACCAAGCCCTCCGACACACATCACCACACCGTAAAAAAAGAACAAGGTATCCCATTCGCAACGCGCCACTTCCCGATAGATATCCAAGGGTGCGATATTACTGGCGAGCGTGCGCTTATCAATAAATTTCAAGCGGTAAGCATAAAATTGTAGCAAGCTAAATCCGGTCAGCATGCCGATGACCGGAGGCAAACTTAGCATGCTGTGGAAGGTCACCGCTAAAGCAATAGTCAACAGAAAAAGGGCAATGATGATGAGTGCGCCCGGCTTCATTGCGATCCTGTCGCCACCACCTTGCGGCCAACCTTGCGGCACATAAAAATGCATGATCGCTGCGGGTACCAGCCAATTTACCAGTGCTGGAATAAACAGCGCAAAGAATGACCAGAAATCTAGCGCGCCATTGCTGGCAATAATATTTTTCTGCCAGACCATCAAGGTCGTAATGTCACCGAAAGGGCTAAACGCGCCACCCGCATTGGCGGCGACGACAATGCTGATACATGAAAGTAAAATAAATTTGGGATTCCCGGCGCCGACGGCCATGGCCACTGATGCCATCAATAGCGCCGTAGTCAGATTGTCTGCGATAGGTGAAATGAAAAAGGTCAGCAGACCAGTCAACCAAAACAATGTGCGGTAGCCAAAACCTTTACTGACCAGC
>JANONO010000261.1:0-1908 GCA_031420875.1 Gallionellaceae bacterium
TACATGAGGCGCGCGCAATTCTCAACGAGCTGAACAAATATGATCCAGCCTTGTATCAAAAACCGCGCTGGTTGCTGCTAAACAAAGTTGATCTGCTACAAGGCAAGGAAGAAAAAGTGGCCGCCTTCCTCAAAGAGTTCACCGATTTTGACCGCCACTTCGTCATCTCGGCGATCAATGGCGAGGGCTGCAAGGAATTAACATACGCCATCATGGAACACCTGCTGGCCATGAACGAACAGGAACGGCAGGCTGCCGCAGACAGCGCACAGGAAACCGACGCGGATATAATGTAGGGATATGAAAACCGAACTCACACTATGCAAGCGCATCGTCGTCAAAGTCGGCAGCAGCCTAGTAACCAATCAGGGCGCGGGACTTGACACGCAGGCCATCGGCAACTGGGCGCAACAAATCGCTACCTTACGCCAGACCGGACACGAGGTGGTGCTGGTTTCCTCCGGTGCAATTGCCGAAGGCATGCAGCGCCTAGGCTGGAAGAAACGTCCGCATGCGGTGCATGAATTGCAAGCCGCCGCTGCCGTAGGGCAAATGGGCTTGGTGCAGGTGTATGAAAGCTGCTTCCGCAAACACGCTCTGCATGCTGCACAAGTTCTGCTTACCCACGCCGATCTGGCCGACCGCGAGCGTTATCTGAATGCACGTTCCACACTACGCACGCTGTTAAGCCTCGGTGTCATTCCAGTCATTAACGAAAATGACACCGTGGTCACCGACGAAATAAAATTCGGCGACAACGACACCTTGGGCGCGCTGGTCGCCAATCTGATCGAAGCCGACGTGCTGATTATTCTCACCGATCAAGCGGGTCTCTACACCGCCGATCCACGCCAGGATAGCAATGCCATTCTGCTCAGCACCGCGCAAGCCGGGGACGAAAAACTGGAGGCTATGGCAGGTGGCGCAGGCAGCCACATCGGGCGCGGCGGGATGATTACCAAGGTGCTGGCGGCCAAGCGTGCGGCGCGTAGCGGCGCGCATACTGTCATCGCTTCTGGGCACGAACGTGATGTGCTGTTGCGCCTGCTACAAGGCGAGGCCATCGGCACCTTGCTCACCGCCTCTACGCTTACCTTGGCGGCGCGCAAACAATGGTTAGCCGATCACTTGCAAGTGACCGGCAAATTGGTGCTGGATGCTGGCGCAGCAAAAGCATTGCGTAGTGAAGGTAAAAGCTTGTTGCCGATAGGTGTCAAGAAAGTCATCGGTGAATTTGAGCGCGGCGCAGTTGTTGCCTGCATGGACGAAGCCGGGCAAGACATCGCGCGTGGCCTGACCAATTACAATGCTGAGGAAGCGCGGCTAATCGCACAACATCCCAGCAAAGAAATCGAGACCTTGCTCGGTTATGGCGGCGATGCAGAAATCATTCATCGAGACAATCTTGTTTTGTTGTGAAGCAGCAAAACAAGATTTCTTTTTACAATACGCTGATGGACTCGTTGCACACTCCAGCGGTGCGCGATCTGGCGTGGGTCATCGGCTCTCCAAATTTACTCGATGAAAATCATGCCGCCTATACTGGGCGCGTAGTAGAAGGCGCATGGTGTGACGCGCAATCCATCAAATGTGCGCCCAAGCTAATGGCCTTGGATCGCAACCCCTCCAGCCTGCATGACTTCATTGCCGCGCGCCCAACACGTCGCCTCGGTCACTACTTTGAATCACTGATTGCATTCTGGTTGGCGCATATACTCGAGTTAGAGATTATTGCCGCCAATTTACAGGTGCGAAACACAGAGCGCACCTTGGGTGAATATGATTTTCTATTGCGCGATGAAAATTCTGCAGTGTGCCATTGGGAAGCTGCGGTAAAGTTTTATCTGCAAGCCGAACCCGTAGCCGAACAGCACATCTTCATCGGGCCTGGAGGGCGTGACCGGCTAG
>JANONO010000262.1:0-4292 GCA_031420875.1 Gallionellaceae bacterium
CGCGTTGGCATCGCGTTTGTGCCGGGCGGCAACTCAACTGGCAGCAGTCTCTGGATGCCGCAAGGTGGTAGTCTCGCGCTTACCGAAAAAAGCAAGATGGATCTTATGAATGAGGTTGCTGATCGTTTCAAAAAATATCCTTTCGTCAAGGAAATTGCAATCATCCCCTCTGCCTATCTTCGACCGGGCGGCAGCTTTACCAATCTTGACCAGATACGCACGATGTACGGTGTGGATGTTATCGCACTAATATCCTACGATCAGGTGCAGTTCACCGACGAGGGAAAGCTCAGCCTCACATATTGGACTATCGTAGGCGCTTACATCATTCCCGGAGAAAAAAACGACACGCAGACCATGCTTGATGCAGTTGTTTACGACATATCAAGCCGTAAGATGCTGTTCCGTGCGCCCGGCATGAGCCTCGTTAAGGGTTCGTCCACATTAGTCAATCAAAGTGAAGCACTACGCGCCGATAGCGGTCAAGGTTTCGACAATGCAGCAAAAGAGATGATCGTAAATCTGGATGAGCAACTCACACATTTCAAAGAAAAAATAAAAGAGCGCCCGGAGGAATTCAAGGTCGTACACTCACCGGGATATACCGGCAGCAGGGGCGGCGGAAGTGTTGATTTGATCTTGCTATTGTCGCTGGCAGGGCTAGGTGGATATTTTCTATGGCAGCGAAAGCGCGCCTAAGCACAGCGAACTTTCCTGTCTGGACAACCGCCGTCTGTGCCAGCGCGGCGCTTCTGTACATGATGCCGACGCTGGAATCCTTGCTGATCTACGACCGCACCGCAATCGCTCACGGCGAACTGTGGCGACTTGCAAGCGGCAACCTCGTTCATCTATCACCTACCCACTTGGGATATGATTTAGGTGCGCTCCTGATCGCTGGTACGATCATCGAAATTCGCGGTTACCGTTTATTTCCGCTGCTTTGTTTTTTCGCAAGTATGCTAGTTGGCATCACCATTTTCAAATTTGAGCCGACAATACATTTTTATGGTGGACTTTCCGGTGTCGTGACTGCGGCGGTTACCTATCTGTGCTTGCACGGATTACTCGAGAAAGGGGTGTGGCGTTGGCTATGCAGCGCATTGTTGGCAGGTCTGACCGCCAAGATCGGGGTTGAATTGATGCTAGGCCAATCTTTTTTATTAGCAACCAGCGCAGAAGAGTTTGTACCTGTCCCTCTAAGCCACCTTGCTGGAGGCATTACAGCAACAATCCTATTTGTCATGATGCGCTTTGGAATAAAGCACGCCTAGCACAAACGACAAAATGCAATCAGCCAATCAGATGCAATCCCTTAGCGCCACCCTTCACCGCATCAACAACCAGGCGGCGATCAAAGGTGTCCAGTTTACCGCCGTGGGCGCAGGCCAGAGCCAGCAAGTAGCTATCTGTGACTTGAGCAGAGCTCAGTAGGCGCGCCGGGTTCAGTTTTTTGGTGTCCAGCAGGCTGATGTCGTCCGGCCAAAATTTATGTCCCGGCAGCGCGCATAAGCCCATCATCAATTCGACTACCGCCGCTGGAGTGCCCGGTGAATTGGGGTAGCGGACATGTCCCACAATGCGTAGTACGCCATTCTCAGTCAGCGGACAGGTTGCCCATGCCTTTTTGCCGTGCGCCGCGAACCAGTCATGCGCTGCATTGTGCTGAACATGCGCGGGGTCAATCAACGCAATCAGCACGTTTACATCAAGCAGGAAAATCATCCCGGTAACTCATCACGCAATTGATTAATTAATTCTGGCGTTACTGCCGTTGTCCCGGAGCGCACTTTCAACAGGGGCACACCGTTACGTGACTTGCTGCCCGGCTTATTGGGCTGTAGCGCTTGCCGTGTGAGTTCCGAGATAATTTCGCCGACGCTTTTGTGCTGCAGTGATGCCAAGCTTTTTGCTGCTGCCAGCACATCGTCATCTATGGATAGGGTTGTTCTCATCATTCACCTTCTGATATATTGCATCAAACATCACGCATCATACATCAGCTTGCTTACGCTACCAGCAACGATTGTTACGCACTGCAATGCACACGACCCCAGCGACAAGCACTGAGCCGCCATGAAATAATGCACACTTTTCTGGACACAACCATGAGCCAAAAACCTAATCCATTTTCCACCAATGAACCTTGGGATCTTGTCGCCAGCGGCTATGCCGAAGCCACGATGCAGATGCTGGCACAGTATGCTGCGGAGGCTGTCGCCGCCAGCCATCTTAAAAGCACCGCTACGGTGCTGGATGTAGCTTGCGGGCCGGGAACGTTGGCGCTGATGATTGCGCGCCATGTTGGCCATGTGCATGGCATAGACTTTTCTGAATCCATGCTTGCCATCTTCCGCCAAAATATCGCACGAGATGGTCACCACAACATCACCATCCGGCATGGCGACGCACAAATTTTGCCCTATTCGGATGAGATGTTCGACGCGGCGTTTTCAATGTTTGGCCTGATGTTCTTTCCCGACCGCAGCCAAGGCTTTGCCGAAATCCACCGCACACTCAAGCCGGGTGGCAGCATCGCCGTGACCAGTTGGGCACCGGTGGATCAGTCACCCGCGATGCAGGCCATGTTCGGCGCATTACGCGCCATCAAGCCCGAACTGCCAGAGCCGCAGCGCGCGGTGGCCACTTTGGAAAGCCCAGAAGTGTTCAAGCAGGAATTACTGGATGCGGGTTTCAGAAACATAGAAATTCGCTGCGTCACAAAATCATTTCCGGTTGCATCCATTTCTGAATTTTGGGCGAGCATGGTCAAGGGCAGCGCGCCGATACAGATGTTGAAAAAAAGCATGGGTGAGACGGTGTGGCAAGAGAAAGAAATTCTCGCGCTCGATTATCTAAAAGAAAGATTGCCTGCTACGCCAACGACATTGACCGCGGATGCGTGGCTGGGGTTGGGGGTAAAGTGAGGCGAAAAATCAGACCGGGTTGTCCATATCAAAGAAGCGATGCTCTATGCCGAACTGTGTTGCCAAGTGCGCGCCTAGCGCCTGTACGCCATAACGCTCGGTAGCATGGTGGCCTGCGGCAATAAATGCCACTCCGGTTTCATGCGCCACATGCACATTCTGCTCGGAAATTTCGCCGGTCAGAAAAGCGTCCACCCCCAGTGCCACCGCCTCTTCGAAATATCCTTGTGCCGCGCCGGTGCACCAGGCGATGCGGCGAATGGCGCAATCACTTTGCCCTATTACTTGCGGCTCGCGTTGCAAGGTATCGCTAATCGTTTTGCTTAATTGAGAGAGCGTTTTTACGCTTGCTAACTCGCCATAACACGCTATACCTTGCTCGCCAAATCGCCCTTGCTGCACGAACCCCAAGCGCTGACCGAGTTGCGCGTTATTACCCAGCTCGATATGTGCATCTAGCGGCAGGTGATACGCCAACAAACTGATGTCGTGTTGTAACAGGTGCGCGATGCGTTGCTTTTTAATGCCGGTAATAGCCGCGTCTTCATTGCGCCAGAAATATCCATGATGTACCAAAATAGCATCTGCGCCCCATGCGGTGGCGGCCTCCAGCAAGCGTTGCGAGGCCGTTACTCCGCTGGCAATACGGCGCACTTCTGCTCTGCCCTCGACCTGCACACCATTGGGGCAGTAATCGCGAAAACGGCTAACGTCCAACAGGCTTGCGATATAATCGCGTAATTCATACAGCAACATGGCAATCCCTCTTTCCGGTTTTAACAAACTCTAGGCAACTTGCGAATAATCATATCATGCGTAAATTCTGGCTCTTATTTGCCCAAGCTACAACCATAGGGTTGGCTGGATTATTTATTATCAACGCCCTCAAGCCCGCCTTGTTGCAGCCTGCTACACGCAGCGGCGTAGTCACCTTGCAGGAAAGCGCCAGCAACGGCAACCAAATGCCTGTTGTCGGTTTTAGCGTAGCGGCACAAAAAGTTATGCCTGCCGTAGTAAATATTTTTACCAGCACCGAAATAAGAACCCCAACCAACCCATTCATGGAAGACCCGCGCTTCCGCTTCTTTTTTGGGGATGAGCTGGACAACCTGCCACAACAAGGTTCCAGCCTGGGTTCCGGCGTGATTGTCAGTCAAGACGGTTACATCCTCACCAATCATCACGTAGTGGAAGCAGCGGATCAAATCGAAGTCGCACTCGCCGACGGTCGCAAGGCCAAGGGACACATTGTGGGCTCTGACCCTGAAACCGATTTAGCCGTTATTAAAATTGATCTGCCGGGCGCTATCCCAGCCATCACCTTCGGCCATTCCGATCAGGCACAAGTGGGCGACATTGTGCTAG
>JANONO010000263.1:0-9684 GCA_031420875.1 Gallionellaceae bacterium
AACTCAAACTCAGTCTCGATACTGCGTTACTCTAATTCCGTGATAATGTGCTCCCTAATCGACCATGTATTCGGCATGAATGGTGCATTCCAATTTGCGTTAGTAAAGACGCCAGCTTTCCCGCATCATACCCGGCCAACCGCAACACATCATTCTGCGCGGCAACAATCGCACAGAAATATTCTGCACCGATGCCGATTACCAGTTCTATCTTGAGATGAGCAGGTCATTGACAGCAACCTATTGAACCAACACTATGAACAACCAAACTAATCAACAATTCGCCTACCTTGCGGGTGGCTGCTTCTGGGGTATGGAGGAGCTGGTGCGGGTTATTCCTGGCGTACTGGAAACTCAAGTGGGCTATACCGGTGGCAACACGCCGAATCCAGTTTATGAGCAGGTGAAAACCGGGCGCACGGGTCATGCTGAATCGCTAGAGATTGTATTCAATCCGCAGCAGCTATCCTACCGCCACTTGCTGTTTGAATTTTTTCGCATGCACAATCCCACCACACGCAATCAGCAAGGCAACGACATCGGCACACCCTATCGCTCGGCCATTTTTTATGTCAACGATGAGCAGAAAGATATTGCTGAAGAGGTGGTAAGAGCAGTGGATGCGTCGGGAGAGTGGAGGAATAAAGTGGTCACGGAAATTGTGCCATACAAAGAGTTTTTCCGCGCCGAGGAATATCACCAAAAATATTTGGTCAAAAATCATGGCGGTTATACTTGCCACTACCTCAGGCAGTTCACATTGGGTGAAGGTGAACAAATTTAATTGACCGAGCTGCCATCCCCTTAAAATCAGCTATCCCCACCCCCTCCCTACCACCACGCACATCGTCAATACGCCCAGCGCCAAATTGACCGCAACCAGAATACGAATTTTGCTCAGAATCTGCCCGGCTTCTGGCCAGCGCTGATTGGCGACGTGCAGACTGAGCGGTACATAGCAAGCAAAATAAACATAGCTGTAAACAGCCAACATGAGCAGCCCCAGCCCCAGCATGATATGAACATGATGGGGCACATGTGACATGCCACCATACAAATAAATCATATAAAAACCGCTAACGAGGAGCGCCGCGATTGCGCCCCACACCCAGTTGAAAAATCGCTCAAACACCGCATCCCATAGACGCAGGCGTTGCGATGCCTCCAGCACTTCCACTGCGGATGGGCGTAAAACCATATAGGCGAAAAACATGCCGCCGACCCAGATCAGGACGGCCAGTAGGTGTATGAGTTTGAACAATGCCACTTTAGCTTGCTACCAACAATTCTCGTACAGGCAACAATTCACGCACAGGTCTGAAACTTTTTCTGTGTTCAAGCGATACCCCATGCAGTCTTAATGCTGCGAGGTGAGC
This sequence comes from Gallionellaceae bacterium, assembly GCA_031420875.1. GTDB lineage: Bacteria > Pseudomonadota > Gammaproteobacteria > Burkholderiales > Gallionellaceae > Nitrotoga. Next base: position 1,377 of record JANONO010000263.1, read on the forward strand.
AGCAGTTGGGTAACCTTTGTGTGTGGCAAATCCATACTGCGGATATTGCTCGTGCATTTGCAGCATGGCCGCGTCACGTGCCGTTTTTGCCAGAATAGATGCTGCTGAAATAGACTCCACCTTGCTATCTCCCTGCACTATAGCGCGGCTGGGAAGACCCGTATCTGGGCAATACAGGCCATCCACCCACACCTCTTGCGGGCGCACTGGCAAGGCTTCTACCGCACGGCGCATGGCCAGCAAACTGGCGCGCAGAATATTCAAGCTATCTATTTCCTCGACCGAGGCCGTGGCGATAGCCCAAGAAAGTGCGTGCTGTTTTATTTCCAATGCCAGCGTATCGCGCCGTTTCTCACTGAGTTTTTTGGAATCGGCCAGGCCCACTATCGGATGACTATCATCCAGTATCACGGCAGCAGCATACACTGGCCCGGCCAGCGGGCCGCGCCCGGCTTCATCTACGCCACAGATCAAGATAGTTGATTGACTGATTTTCCCTCTCCCCTAGCCCCTCCCCCGCTCACGGGGGAGGGGCATTTATGGTGCTGATAGATAAGGCAGAATTGCCTGTGCAGCGGTGTGTGCGGCGTTTTGCTTGAGCGAGACATGTATCTTGCCAAACAATAATTCCAGTTCTGCTACCGCTTGTTTGTCGGATACTAAATTGAGCAATGCCTGCGCCAAGTTTTGCGGCGTGGCTTCATCTTGTAGCAGTTCCGGCACCACAAATTTTCCGGCCAATATATTAGGCAGGCCGACATAGGGCTGGTATTGTTTGCGCTTCATCAACCACCACGACAATGCTGGCATTTTGTAGGTGATGACCATGGGGCGCTTAATCAGCGCGGCTTCCAGCGTAGCAGTGCCAGACGCAACCAACACCCCATCGGCAGCGATCATGGCCTCATGTGCGTGGCCAAACAGTAAGGTGATGGGCACATCATGCGCCTCGCAGTGATATAACGCTTCTTCAAAAATGGTGCGCGTTTCACGGCTGGCCAACGGCACCAAAAAGAGTGCATTCGGCAGCTTTTGCAAAATTAATTTAGCTGTTTCGATGAAAACTACCGCCAGACTGCGTACCTCGCTTTGACGACTGCCCGGCAGAAAAGCAAATATGGGATGCTGCTGCGGCAACCTCATTTGCTCGCGCATTGCCGTGCGATTGGGTACTTGCGGCAACATATCGGCCAAGGGATGGCCGACGTAGGTGACCGGAATGCCAGCCTTTTCATATATCGGCGCTTCAAATGGAAACAGCGTCAACATATGCGACACAGCACGCTTGATCTTGTGGATGCGCTCACCGCGCCACGCCCAAATTGACGGGCTGGCGTAATGGATAGTTGGAATGCCGAGTGACTTAAGGGTGAGTTCCAGACCCAGATTGAAGTCGGGCGCATCCACGCCGATGAATAAATCCGGGGGGCTGGCGCGGAAATAAGCGCGCAGCTTGCGGCGTATGCCGATAATTTCTAGCAAGTGGCGCAGCACTTCGACATAACCACGCACCGCTAGCTTTTCCATGGGAAACAAAACCTGCATCCCGGCTTGCTTCATTTTCGGTCCGCCTATGCCGACAAAACGAACGCCAGGTAATTCGTGTTTTAACGCTTCCATCAACTGGCTGCCGAGTAGATCGCCCGATGCTTCTCCGGCCACTATGCCTATGGTCTTTGTTGGTTGTGTCATGACGGAAATTTAACGAATAACGCCGCGCTGAGAGCGGCCAATAAAATCAATCAGAATAGCCAATTCAGGATGTTCTTTTGCCTGTTCGCGCAAAGAGTCTGTCGCCTCATCCAAAGACAAACCGGATTTATACAGCGTTTTATAAGCGCGCTTGATTGCCAATACCGCTGCGCTGCTAAAGCCGCGCCGTTTCAAGCCCTCAGAATTGGTGCCAAAGGGGGCAGAGGGATTGCCAGCCACGGTGAGATAAGGCGGAATATCCAGCTTCACTACCGTGCCCACGCCAGTCATCACATGTGCGCCAATTTTGCAAAATTGATGTACCCCGGTAAAGCCGCCCAGTATGGCGTAATCACCCACTTCCACATGCCCGGCCAGTTGCGAGTTGTTGGCAAAAATAGTGTGATTGCCAACTTGGCAATCATGCGCCAGATGCACATAAGCCATGATCCAGTTGTGGTCACCTACGCGCGTTACGCCACCATCCTGCACCGTGCCTAGGTTCAGCGTACAAAATTCACGTAGGGTGTTGTGATCGCCTATTTCCAGCCGTGTTGGTTCTCCGGCATATTTTTTATCCTGCGGAATTTCGCCCAGCGAATTAAATTGGAAAATGCGGTTGTGTTGGCCGATACGCGTGTGACCCGCTATCACTACATGCGAGCCTATCGTCGTCCCATCACCAATCTCGACGTGTTCGCCGATGATGGAATAAGCACCGACTTCAACGCTGTCGGCTAATTTGGCATTCGGATGTATGAGCGCGGTGGGATGCCGCATTATAAATTCCGCATGGTACACAATACTTCAGCCTCGGCTACTACTTGTCCATCCACTTCTGCGATGCAGGCGAATTTCCACAGACCGCGCATAGTACGCAAAATGCTAACCTTCAAGAGAAGCTGATCCCCTGCCCCAACGGGTTTTTTGAAGCGCGCATTATCAATGCCCACGAAGTAATAAATGGAGTCGTCAGTTGATTTTGTGCCAGTGGTTTTGAATGCCAAAATAGCGGAAGCCTGAGCCAAGGCTTCTACCACCAGTACGCCGGGCATGACTGGATGGTGGGGAAAATGACCGCCAAAAAATGGTTCGTTGATGCTGACATTTTTCAGCGCCACAATTTCCTTGCCGGGCTCGCAGGACAACACCCGATCTATCAACAGAAATGGGTAGCGATGTGGCAAATAATTCAGAACCTCATGGATATCCATTTGCGTGCTCATTTGTCTTCCCTCTTAAGAACTTCGATTTCTTGTTGTAGCACTTTAATTTTTTCTGCAAGCTCATCCAGATGACGAACTTGTGCAGCATTCTTACGCCATTCCTGATTGCTGCTGAATGGAAAAATACCGGTATAAGTCCCCGCTACACGGATAGATTTTCCTATCATGGTAAAAGATGAGACTTCCACATGATCCGCTATTTGGATATGCCCCAAAATTCCGGTACAACCACCGATGCGACAATGACGGCCTATCGTGGCACTACCGGCAATGGCTACGCAAGCCGCAATCGCGGTATGAGCACCAATATGTACGTTATGCCCAACCTGAATCTGGTTGTCTAATTTAACGCCATCCTCAATCACCGTATCATCCAGCGCACCCCGATCAATCGTGGTGTTCGCGCCTATCTCGACATGATCGCCGATGACTACTCGGCCTATCTGCGGAATTTTTAGCCAGCGCCCTTCGTCCCATGCGATGCCAAAACCGTCTGCACCGATTACCACGCCAGAATGCGCGATTAAATGATTCCCCAGCACACAATCGTGATACACCGAAACGCCAGGATATAGAAGAACACCGTCGCCCACAGATGTCCTGTCACCAATATTGCATCCGGCCATAATGACGCTATTCGCGCCTATTCTGGCAGCAGCGCCAATCAACACCTGCGCGCCGATATGAGCGCTAGGCGCTATTTGCGCGCCTTCTCCAATCACCGCCGTGGGATGCACACCGGGAGCATACTGGCGAGGCGGATTCATCCATGCAGACACCTGGGCAAAATAGGCATACGGGTTATCGCACACAATGCGCGGAATGCTGCTTGCCTCAGCGTCCGCCTCGCCTACGATGACCGCGCTGGCCTGTGTGTTGGCCAACTGTGCGCGGTATTTACTGCTAGCCAAAAAAGCAAGTTGCCCAGCTTGGGCACTTTGCAGCGTAGCCACTTGATAAATCGCAGTATCGCCATCTCCCAGCACACGACCACCCAAACGTGCTGCGACATCGGTTAAACGATAAGTCTTTCTCTCCATGCGGATCAGCGCTTTATGCGAGGCTTACTTCTCGTCAGCCATATATTTTAAAACTTTTTCTGTGATGTCTATATTGGGGTTGCGAAACACCGCCTCTTGCAACACCAGATCATATTTCTCATTCTCTGCGATTGTTTGAATCGCTTTGTTGGCATGCTCCAGCACCACCGTCAGCTCTTCATTTTGCCGCAAGTTTAAATCTTCACTGAACTCGCGTTGCAAGCGCTGCAAGCTGACATTCAAATTGGACAGCTCACGCTCCTTGTTACGTCGCTCTGTATCAGGCAGTGTTACGCCCTCTTTCTCCAACAAAGCTTCAAGGTCTTTCATATTCTTAGTAAGCTTTTTTATTTCCTGATCACGAACAGAAAATTCTTTCTTGAGCTTGTCCCCGGCTTTCACCGCTTGCACGGACTCACGCATGATGAGTTCCAGGTTCACCACCCCAACTCGAAAGTCCTCGGCCAGTGCAGGAGCGCTGACTATGGCCAACAATAGTGGCAAGGATTTAACAGCTGCAATCGCATTTTTTCGAATTACAAATAACAACCCCACACATTTTTTGATTTTCAATTTTTGCTCCTTACAAAATTCAAAATATTGTACCCAAGGTCAGCTGGAGTTTTTGCAATTTGTCACCTGGATTCGCACTGATCGGTATGCCGTAACTGACTTTAAGCGGACCAATCGGTGATATCCAAGCGATAGCCAAGCCAGTAGAATAACGCAAGCCAGCGCTTCCTGTCAGGTCTTCTTTGCCATATACCGCTCCCCCATCAATAAAGGCGCTCATGCGTACCGATTTTTCCTCGGTCAGACCAAAGAAGGGAAACAACAACTCCGCATTGCCTACCCCGCGCAAATTACCGCCCAAAGAGTTATTAAACTTATCTCGCGGCCCCAAAGAGCTAGACTCATAACCGCGCACTGAACCTGTGCCGCCGGCGTAAAAGTTTTTAAAGAAGGGGAATGGCAGTCCGTTGTAACCATCTCCTGCACCTGCTTCGCCATTCAGCATAAAAGTAACATTTTTGCTCACCGGGTAGTACCACTGGTGCTGATAGGTTAGTTTGAAAAAACGCTGATCCGATACGGGCAGAGCAACTTCCGCAAAAGCTCGCTGCACCGTGCCCTGCGTAGTGTAAATTGCACTGTCACGGCTGTCGTGCGTCCAGCCTATGGTACCCAACAAATTAGCCGTAGGATTACCGAATACCTGAACATAGTCTTTCATCTGCGCGGAGCTGTTGTCAGTCAGCGTCAGGTTAGTCTGCTCTGCCGACAAGCCGTAATGAATGTTTTCGTCATCGTCTATTGGTATGCCAAAGCGCAAACCCGCACCCAGGGTGGCCGATTTATATGGGCTGACCGTGCCTATGCGATCCGCGTTTACGTCGCGTTTGTATAAATCAAAGCCACGACTCACCCCATCATCGGTGTAATAGGGATTGGTATAAGACACGGAATAAACCTGATTCACTTTACTGGTATTGATCTGCGTGGATAGTTGTTTGCCGGAACCAAACAGGTTGCGCTCGGTCACTGCGGCTGTTAACGTCACGCCTTCATTCAGGCTAGACAAGCCAGCGGAGACTGAGAAATCACCGGTCGCTTTCTCTTTTATCGCCAGACTAATATCCAATTGGTCGTTGGTGCCCGTTACCGGCAAAGTCTCAACATTCACTTCACTGAAAAAATCCAAACGATCTATTCTTTGCTTGGATTTTTTTATTTTAGCGGCATCAAACCACTCGCCCTCGGTTTGGCGAAACTCACGGCGTATGACTTCATCGCGCGTTTTGCTGTTGCCTACAATATCAATCCGACGCACATATACGCGCTGTCCCGGATCAACTGTAAAAGTAAACGCAGCCAGATGTTTTTCCTTGTCCAATTCCGGTACGGCATTGACATTGGCGAAGGCGTAACCAAAGTCGCCGAGCCGGTCGCCAATTTTCTTGGTTGATTCGGTTAATTCCTTGCGCGAAAAAATATCTCCGGCATGAATACTAATCAACTTACGCATTTCTTCATGCGACATGATATTTTCCGAGCCGGCCAGATTGATCTCGGAAACCTTATACTTCTCACCTTCCGTCAGGTTGATGGTAATGTAAATATTTTCTTTGTCGGGGGTGATAGAAACCTGAGTAGAGTCTATTGAAAATTCCAGGTAGCCTGCATCGAGATAGTGCGAACGCAAAGTTTCCAGATCAGCCGATAATTTTGGCTTGGAATATTGATCGTTGCTGGTGAACCAACTTGACCATTTGCTCGTGCCCAATTCCATTAAACTCCGCAATTCCTTTTCACTATAGGCCAAGTTGCCGATAATGTTGATTTGCTTAATGGTGGAGACCTCACCTTCTTCTACATTAAAGTTGATGGCGACACGATTACGCTCCAGATCGGTGACTGTGGTCTTAACTTTCACCGCATATTTGCCGCGCGCTACGTATTGCCGTTTGAGTTCCTGCTCAGCTTTTTCCAAGGTTGACTGGTCTAAAATTCGGCTTTCTGCCAGCCCGACCGACTTAAGGCTTTTGCGAATTTCTTCCTGCGGAATATCCTTAATGCCTGTAATCGCAAAGCTGTCTATAGTCGGGCGTTCACGCACCACTACAATCAACACCGCTTGCTCCTGTTCCAGGCGCACATCCTTGAAAAAGCCAGTGGCAAATAGTGCATGGATGGCGGCAGCAGCACGATCATCATCTAACAAGTCACCCACCTTAATCGGCAAGTAGCTGAATACCGTGCCCGCTTCGGTGCGCTGTATTCCCTCGACGCGAATGTCCTGCACCACGAATGGCTCAACGGCTGCGGCGGATACGGCGTACAGCAACGGGATCAACCCCGCCATTTTTATAAATTTCATGGTTTGCTTAAAGCTGTTTTTTAGCTGTGAAACAGGCGAATAAAATCGTTATACAAGGCAACTATCATAAGCGTAGCCAGTAGCGCAATGCCTATATTCTGACCCGCCAACATCACCTTTTCTGACACCGGGCTACCCTTGATAATTTCAACCACATAATACAGTAAATGTCCGCCATCTAATAAGGGGATGGGCAGTAAATTCAATACGCCCAGGCTGATGCTGACTAAAGCCAAAAAGCCTAAATAGGCAGCCACCCCTATTTGTGCCGACTGCCCGGCGTAATCGGCAATGGTAAGCGGGCCGCTCAAATTTTTCAGCGACATTTCGCCCATCACCATTTTGCCCAACATTTTCAGGCTCAGCACAGAGGTTTCCCAGGTTTTGTACACTGCCCGCTGCAAAGCCGCGAGTGGCGCATAACGCACTTCAGTCAACATGGCATCAAACGCAGCTTTGTCTATTTGTGGCGCAGCACCAATCTTACCTATCGTGTTACCCGCTTCGCTGACTGCTTCTGGTGTAATGGCTACCGTCAGCAAACTGCCGTTGCGGCTGATCTCCAGTTGCAATTCCTGCCCCGGGTGGCTACGCACCCTGCCTACAAAGTCTGCCCACTGTTTAATGTCTTGCCCATCTACTCGCAGGATATGATCGTTTGCATACAAACCAGCGCGCTGCGCCACCCCGCCTTCGGTCAGCTTGTCTATGACGGGTTGAATGGCTGGCTGATAGGGCTGCAAGCCCAGCTTCTGCAAGAAATTGCTATCCAGATCAGCCGCTGACAGCACTGACAGATCAAGTGGATGATGGCGCATGCTTCCTTCTTGTGTGCGCGCTTCAATGTCAACTGTTGCCCCTTGCAGGGCGCGCGCCAACAACATCCAACGCACCTCCTCCCAGCTTGATACAGATTTACCGTCAACACTGACTATGGTTTCTTGCGCTTGCATCTGTGCGGCGGCGGCAGACGTCTGTGCAATGACCTCACCCAGAACGGGCTTCAGGCCGGGTACACCATATAAAAAAAGCGCCCAATATAACACGATGGCCAGCAACAAATTCGCCGCCGGCCCGGCCAAGACGATGGCTATGCGAGGTAATACGGGTTTGCGGTTAAACGCTCGATCCAATTCATGCGGCAACACTTCACCCTCACGCTCGTCCAACATTTTGACGTAACCACCCAAGGGAATGGCGGAAATCACCCAGTCCGTTTCACCGTTAGCAAAGCGCTTGGTGTAAAGAGCCTTGCCGAAACCAACAGAAAACCGCAACACCTTGACGCCGCACAATCGCGCCACCCACAGGTGTCCCAGCTCGTGTATGGTCACCAGCACGGCAATGGCAACAATGAAAGCCAATAATGTAGTCATCGTAATATTATCTCCTGTGCTGCCACTCGCGCCGCAGCATCCGCCGCCAGCACGTCATCCAAAATATTAACCGCCCTCACTGGCAATGTTACCAGC
>JANONO010000264.1:0-2422 GCA_031420875.1 Gallionellaceae bacterium
TATCCTGCAACAGATTTTGCGCCAGCCACTGCGGGCCGGAGATGTAGGGTAGATTGCGATTGAGGATTTCTTCCATCAGCGGGTTGCCACGCGAGACGACGTTGCCGATGACATAAATGTCGGCGTTAAGTGCCAGTTGTTGCGGGTCAAAACCTTCGACCAACTCTATGCCCTGCGCTTGCAGTTGCGTGCTCATGGGCGGATAGACGTTCGCGTCACAGCCGGTAACGCGATGGCCCGCTTGCTTCGCCAGCACGGCAATGCCGCCCATGAAGGTGCCACAGATACCAAGAATATGAATGTGCATGTTTAAGTGCCTACGAAAATGAAATCCAAGTTGTCCATTATGCTGTCATCCCGACAATAAAAATGTTGCCCCACATACCCTTGTCAGTTGTCGTAATTCAAGACGGGTGCTAACCAGCGCTCTGCTTCTTCCATGCTCCAGCCCTTGCGCCGCGCATAATCTACAACCTGATCCTTGTCCACTTTGGCGCTGGCAAAATATTGCGCTTGCGGGTGTGAGAAATAAAATCCACTCACGGCTGCGGTGGGCAGCATCGCAAAGTTTTCGGTGATAGTAATGCCTGCATTCAGCGGCACTTGTAACAGGTCAAACAGCGGGCCTTTTTCAGTGTGGTCAGGGCAAGCCGGATAGCCGGGCGCGGGGCGTATGCCGCAATACTTTTCATCTATCAACGCAGCATTGTCCAAGGACTCGTCCGCGGCGTAGCCCCAGAATTCCCGACGCACCCGTGCATGCAACAGCTCGGCAAACGCTTCTGCCAAGCGGTCGGCCAGCGCCTTGAGCATGATGCTGTTGTAGTCATCGTTATTTTTTTCAAACTCAGCCACGCGTGCATCTATGCCGATGCCAGTGGTCACCGCGAACGCGCCGATATAGTCGGCCACGCCGCTGTCTTTGGGTGCGATGAAATCAGCCAGGCACAGGTTGGGTTTGTCTTCCGGCTTGACCATTTGCTGGCGCAGGTTATGCCAGGTCATGGCAATCTTGCTGCGTGTTTCATCGGTGTAGATTTCGATGTCATCGCCCAGCCCACCAGCGACAGCCACGCTGTTGGCCGGGAATAGCCCGAACACGGCATTTGCGCCTAACCATTTTTCATCAATAATGAGTGTCAGCATGGCTTGTGCGTCTTTAAATAAATTAGTTGCCGCTTCGCAGACCACTTCGTCGCTTAATATTTTTGGATACCGTCCGGCCAGTTCCCAGGTCTGAAAGAACGGCGTCCAATCTATGTATTCGGCTATTTTGGCTAGCGGGTAATTTTCGAATTTATGCACACCCATTAAGAATGGTTTTGGCGGAATACAAATCCCCCTCAGTCCCCCTTTATCAAGGGGGAGGCCAGCCTCCTCCCTTTGCCCAGCCTCCTCCCTTTGCCCAGCCTCCCCCCTTTGCCCAGCCTCCTCCCTTTGCAAAGGGAGGTTGGGAGGGAGTTGCTTTGCCCAGTCAGTTCTCAGTCCGTGCGCTCGCGCATCGGCCAAGCTATAACGCGCCCCCTGGCCTTTTTTATTGGCGTGCTGTTCGCGCGCCTTGGCATACTCGGCCTTGATGCCTGCCACATAGTCATCACGCAAGGTTGCGCTCAGCAAATTGCTGCACACGCCGACCGCACGCGAAGCATCGGTGACATAAATAGTCGCGCCGTTGCGATAGTTGGGCTCAATTTTTACGGCGGTATGAATGCGCGATGTGGTCGCGCCGCCGATCAGCAACGGCAGCGTAAAACCTTGCCGCTGCATTTCTTTCGCGACATGCGCCATCTCTTCCAGCGAAGGAGTAATCAACCCGGACAAGCCTATGATGTCGGCCTTTTGCTCGCGCGCCATGTCCAATATCTGCTGGCACGGCACCATCACACCCATGTTGATGACTTCAAAATTATTGCACTGCAACACCACCGTGACGATGTTTTTGCCGATGTCATGCACATCGCCCTTGACCGTGGCGATGACGATTTTTCCTTTGGCTTTGCTGTCGCCAGAACGGGTTTTTTCTGCTTCGATATACGGCACCAGATGTGCCACCGCCTGCTTCATCACGCGCGCCGATTTCACCACTTGTGGCAAAAACATTTTGCCTGCACCGAATAAATCGCCGACTACATTCATGCCGGTCATCAGCGGGCCTTCGATGACTTCGACCGGAAATTTGGCTTGCAGCCGCGCTTCCTCGGTGTCTTCCACAATATAAGTGGTAATGCCACGCACCAGCGCGTGGGTCAGGCGCTCCTGCACAGTCCCTTTACGCCAGGCTAAATCTTCCACCTGCACCTTGCCGCCGCCTTTGACATTTTCGGCAAGCACCACTAATCGCTCCCCGGCATCGGGGCGGCGATTCAGCACCACGTCTTCCACCGCGTCACGCAGGTCGCGTGGGATTTCTTCATACACGCCG
>JANONO010000265.1:0-19375 GCA_031420875.1 Gallionellaceae bacterium
AGCTTTGTGCGCCGCTGCGCCATTCACAGAAATTATGCCAGAGCCACGTTGTGCGCGAATAGCATAGGTTGTGAAACGCTCGCCGTTACTGATGTTATAAATATCAATTTGTTGATATTCGCAAATGTCGGCAGCATCCAACAAAACTTCATCAATCGCGCACGATCCTTCGTAATGCAATTCCGAGTGCGTGACATGCACTCGATGCAGTTTTGATTTAAGCATGATTCTTTGCATGACATTCCTCCTTAAAGGAGAGCAGAAGTGTGCATTATATAAGTGCTCAGGTTTTAAGACAAACTTCCAAATTATCAATCAGCCGCGTTTGCCCCAAGCGCGCCGCAGCTAAGATAACCAAATTGCGTTCGCTTGCGCTAGGATAAGCCAAGCCAGCCTGGCTACGCACCGCCACATAATCCACCTGCCAGCCCCGTGCAGCAAGGGCTTCAGTCGCGCACTGTTCCAGCTTTGAATGCGCCGCCTTGTCCTTAGAAAAATTAGATGGGTCTTGTGCAACATTAGCCAAACCACCCAACAATTCTGATTGCAAGCCGCACAAGGTTCGATACAAAAATGTGGCCTCGGTGCGCTCGGCAGCACTCAAATACTGATTACGTGAGCTCAACGCCAGGCCGTCTGGCGCTCGCACCGTTTCGCAACCTACAATACCCACCGCTAAATTCAATTGCGCAACCATTTGACGAATTACATGCAGTTGCTGATAATCCTTCTTTCCGAATAGAGCAACGTGTGGTCGAACAATATTCAGCAGCTTCAACACTACGGTTGCCATGCCGCAAAAATGTCCAGGGCGCGCACCGCCCTCTAGGTCATGGGCAAGCGCAGACGGCTCGACCAATACGGCTTGCGGCAACGGATACATTTCATTGACCGCTGGTGAGAACACGATGTCTGCCAAGCCTTGTAGCTGTTCATAATCTGCTTTTAATGTGCGTGGATATTTATCGAAATCTTCGCTGGGGCCAAATTGCAGTGAATTCACAAAAATACTTACCACTACACAACCACCTTGTTCACGAGCACGCTGTACCAGATCGAGATGTCCCTCATGCAAATTCCCCATAGTAGGGACGAAGACGATGGTGCTTTCTTTTTCCAGTCTTGTGCGTAATTCTGCAATATGGCTAATTACCTGCATCTTGATATACTCTCTCAGTTATGAACACTGTTGATTTCTTTTTTTTGGTGTAACCTATGCCCCTATAAAAATTTTAGGGTTGCTTGTGTATCGCTAGGTATAATTTATCCCGCATTGCGGGTGGCAGTAAAGAATTTGGGTAATTTAATATTTCAAACGGGGTATTATAATGGCAAAAAAAATTCTAAGCGTTGACGACTCCCCTTCTATCCGGCAGATGGTGGCATTCACACTTAGCAGCTCTGGTTATGAAGTAATTGAAGCAGTAGATGGTCAAGAAGGGCTGGAAATAGCCAAGACACGGCTAGTTGATCTGGTATTAACAGATCAGAATATGCCACGCATGGATGGTTTGACTTTGACCAAAAATTTGCGAGCAATGCCGACCTATGCCAAAGTGCCGATTTTGATGCTGACCACAGAATCAGGTGCCGATATGAAGGCGATGGGCAAAGCTGCGGGTGCAACCGGGTGGTTAGTTAAACCTTTTGATCCGCAAAAGCTAATCGAGGTAGTGAAGAAGGTGATAGGTTGAGAGCCGTAGGTTCAGGGTTATCTGCTTACTGCGCCAATTTGGATGCTCTGCTTTAAGATTTAAGGCTGTAATCTAAAAAATGGCCAACGATGAAATCCATGGGGATAAAAGCGGACGAGAATTCCCATTCACGATGCAGGATTTTAAGCGTGTGCGTAAATTACTTTACGACCACGCTGGCATATCTCTAAGCGATTCCAAGCAGGAACTAGTCTATAGCCGATTGTCGCGGCGCTTGCGAGTGCTCGGCATTATGTCGTTCTCTGAATACATACACTTTCTGGAAAGTGATTCCAGCGTGGAGTGGGAATCGTTCATCAATGCGATGACCACTAACCTGACTGCTTTCTTTCGTGAGGCGCACCATTTCCCAGTGCTGGCTGAACACATGAGACAGCAGCAGGGGAAAAATGATGGCCCAATTACTTTGTGGTGTGCAGCAGCTTCAACGGGAGAGGAACCCTATTCAATGGCGATGACCGCTATAGAGGTGTTCGACAGCTTTACCCCGCCAGTAACAATTATTGCAACTGATTTGGATACCCGTGTTTTAGAAATGGCCCAGGCTGGAGTTTATCGTGAAGACAGATTGGATAAACTTGACCCAAGCAGAGTAAAAAAATTTTTTTTACGTGGCACGGGAAAGCGTGATGGGTACGTCAAGGTGCGCCAAGAGTTACGCGACATGATTACTTTTCAGCAATTAAATCTACTCGATAATACGTGGCCGTTTCGCACCCCACTTGATGCTATATTTTGCCGCAACGTAATGATCTATTTTGACAAGGCCACCCAACTTTCCATACTAAAAAAATTTGTGCCTTTGTTGCGTGCAGAGGGGCTGATGTTTGCTGGGCACTCAGAGAGTTTTTTTCATGCGGACGAATATTTTAAGCTGCGCGGCAAGACGGTCTATCAGCTTACTCCTCACGCAAAAGATCACCTCTAGCGTTCAACATCCTAAAAAAACTAGCAGAAATATATAAGGTATCAGTAATGAGCAGCATGCTTCCAAAAAATAAAATTAAGGTGTTGATCGTTGACGATTCAGCATTAATCCGCAGCATACTTAAAGAAATAATCAACAGTTATCCTGACATGGAGGCCATAGGCGCGGCTTCCAACCCGCTGCAAGCACGCGAAATGATTAAAACCCTGAATCCAGATGTTTTGACGCTGGATGTTGAAATGCCGGAAATGGATGGCTTAACTTTTCTGGAAAAGTTGATGCGTCTGCATCCGATGCCGGTGCTGATGATTTCCAGCATGACGGAACTGGGTTCAGATGCAGCGTTGCGCGCCCTAGAATTAGGGGCGGTAGATTTTGTGGCCAAACCCAAGGTCGGCATTGCTGATGGTATGCAGGATTATGCCGATGAGATCGCAGAAAAAATTCGTGTGGCCGCTAGCGCGCACATTGCGCGGGGAGTGAGTTCGGAAAAGCTGCTGCACAAGCTGCTGCCTGCTTTGGGCAACAACTTTGCCACCACTGAAAAAATTATCGTAGTCGGGGCTTCTACGGGTGGCACAACCGCGATCCGGGAGTTTTTAATCAGATTACCGGCTGATGCGCCCGGCATATTGATCGTGCAACATATGCCAGCACTGTTCACCAAACCATTCGCCCATCGCTTGGATGGTTTGTGCAAGATCAAAGTAAAAGAAGCTGAAGACAATGAGCGTGTGCTGCCAGGTCACGCCTACATTGCGCCCGGAAATTTTCATTTGTCGCTCAGACGTAGTGGCGCAAATTATATGACTGAGTTGACTCAAACCGACCATGTAAATCGCCACCGCCCTTCGGTAGAGGTGTTGTTTCGCTCTGCCGCCAAATGTGCGGGCAAAAATGTTATTGGTGTGATGATGACTGGCATGGGTCGGGATGGTGCCGCCGCCATGCTGGAGATGCGTCAAGCTGGAGCTTATAACTTAGCTCAGAATGAGGCGAGTTGCGTGGTGTTTGGCATGCCTAAGGAAGCTATTGCTGCGGGCGCTGTGGATGAGGTGGTAGCCATACAGGAAATGTCTGAGCGTGTGCTTGATAGGTTGATAAAAAGCGGTGGCATGAGCAATCGAGTGTGATGGCCGAGCATCGCGAATCAGGCACTTTGTCGTAAAATAAGGGCGTACTTAGAGGGATGCGTGCTCATCAAGTTATAGCTCAGCTCCTCGCCAAGAAAATCAGTGCGTGGTCAATCCTCCCACGTTCATAGGCATATCTAACTTCCACTTAGTCGCTGTTTGAAGGCCATTGTTGTGGCGCTGGCATTCAGGAATTCTGGGTGCTGCGAAAAAATTGCAGCGCGCCGAGCGCTTTCTATGATTTGGAATGCAGCAAAAACAATGGGGGCCGGCATGACCCCACCATTCTCAGTCATCCTGCCTGACACAATCCACATAATAACGTGCGTCACCTTCAGTACGATCACTCACTAGGCCATGAATGTCCGTTTCAAAACCAGGAAATTTTAGATTGAAATCACGCGCAAACCTCAGGTAATCCACGATAGTTTTGTTGAAGCGTTCGCCGGGTATCAGTAGCGGAATACCTGGCGGATAAGGGGTCAGCAATACGCTGGTAATGCGCCCTTCCAAATCATCAATGGACACCCGATCAATTTCGCCATGCGCCATTTTGGCGAAGGCATCGGACGGCTTCATAGCCGGTTCCATGTTGGACAAATACATCTCTGTAGTGAGCCGCGCCACATCGTTGGCTTTGTAGATGCCGTGGATTTGGTCGCACAAATCACGCAGACCAATTTTTTCGTAACGCGAATGCTTGGCTACAAATTCTGGCAGTACGCGCCACAGTGGCTGATTCTTGTCATAGTCATCCTTGAATTGCTGCAACTCGGTCACCATGGTATTCCAGCGCCCCTTGGTAATGCCGATGGTGAACATGATGAAGAATGAATACTGCCCGGTCTTCTCTACCACCACACCATTCTCGGCCAGGTACTTGGTGACAATAGCCGCCGGAATACCGGAGTCGGCGAAGTCGCCATCCACGTCCAGCCCCGGCGTGATGATGGTAGCCTTGATCGGGTCGAGCATATTAAAGCCCGGTGCCAGATTGCCGAAGCCATGCCAGCGATCATTCGTGCCCAGTATCCAGTCTTCGCGCGAGGCCATGCCTTCTTCCACCAAAAAATCCGGCCCCCACACCTTGAACCACCATTCCGCTCCCCACTCGTCATCCACCTTACGCATGGCACGGCGAAAATCCAGCGCTTCGCTGATGGATTCTTCCACCAGCGCCGTGCCGCCGGGCGGCTCCATCATCGCCGCCGCCACGTCGCATGAGGCGATAATGGCGTACTGCGGGCTGGTGGAGGTGTGCATCAAATAAGCCTCGTTAAAACAATCGCGATCCAGCTTTTTGGTCGCGCTGTCTTGCACCAGAATCTGCGAGGCTTGGCTCAAGCCGGCCAGCAGCTTGTGCGTGGATTGAGTGGAAAACATCATGGACTCCTTGCACGGCGCGCGCCCCTGACCGATGGCGTGCATGTCCTTATAAAATTCATGGAAAGTGGCATGCGGCAACCATGCTTCGTCAAAATGCAACGTGTCAATTTCACCATCCAGCATTTCCTTAATCGTTTCCACGTTGTACAAAATGCCGTCATAAGTACTCTGCGTAATCGTCAGCACGCGCGGCTTGGCTTTTTTGTTGCGCGCAAATGGGTTGGCATTTATTTTTTTGCGGATGTTTTCCGGCTTAAATTCTTCCAGAGGAATCGGCCCGATGATGCCGAAATGATTGCGTGTCGGCATCAAAAATACCGGTATCGCGCCAGTCATAATGATGGCATGCAAAATGGATTTATGGCAGTTACGATCCACCACCACGATGTCATCCGGTGCCACAGTGGAGTGCCACACGATCTTGTTTGAAGTAGAAGTGCCGTTGGTGACGAAATACAAATGGTCGCAATTAAAAATCCGCGCCGCATTGCGTTCGGATGCCGCCACCGGCCCGGTATGATCGAGCAACTGGCCGAGTTCATCCACCGAATTGCACACGTCCGCGCGCAACATGTTCTCACCGAAAAACTGGTGGAACATACGCCCCACTGGCGATTTCAAAAACGCCACGCCGCCGGAGTGGCCGGGACAATGCCATGAGTACGAACCGTCCTGTGCATAATTCACCAACGCGCTAAAAAATGGTGGGGCAAGCGTACTCAGGTAGGCCTTGGCCTCGCGGATAATATGCCGTGCGACAAACTCCGGCGTGTCCTCGTGCATGTGAATAAAGCCATGCAGCTCGCGCAGAATATCGTTCGGGATGTGGCGCGAAGTGCGCGTTTCGCCGTACAGGAAAATCGGAATATCAGCATTCTTGAAGCGTATTTCCTCGACGAAAGCACGGATGTTCTTCAGCGCAATATCCGCCTCCTCCTTGCTGCCGCCGCCGAACTCTTCGTCATCAATAGAAAGCAGAAAAGCCGAAGCGCGGCTTTGTTGCTGCGCGAACGAAGTCAGATCGCCGTAGCTGGTCATGCCGAGGACTTCTATTCCCTCTTTTACAATCGCATCAGCCAAGGCGCGCACGCCCAAACCGCTAGCGTTTTCCGAGCGAAAATCTTCGTCTATGATGATGATGGGGAAGTTGAATTTCATTTGCTCTCCTTAAAACTTACCCTCCTTTGATAGAGGGAGAAATGCTAATACTTTTAATAGAAAATGGGTTTGCTGCCGACCCTGCAACCATACTCAGGACAGGCTTGTATCACTTTCCAACTGGAATTGGAATAAGTTTGCTAGCTGCTAAAAATAAAAATCGGGGGATAAAAATCAGTGGCTCATAAACAATGCCGCCAAGCCGAGGAAAATAAAGAAGCCGCCGCTGTCGGTGATGGCGGTCAGCAATACACTGGAGCCGATGGCCGGGTCGCGTCCCATGCGATGCAGGGTTAGCGGAATGAGCAAACCCGCCAGCGCACCGAGCAACAGATTGAGCAGCATGGCTCCCGTTAAGATCACGCCGAGCAAGGCATTGTGATAAAGATAGTAAGCGAACAGCCCCGCTACGCCACCCCAAACCAAGCCATTTAGCGCACCAATGGCTAGTTCTTTGGCAATCAATCGTTGTGCATTGGTTGAGGTAATCTGCCCCAAGGCCAGCGAACGAATGATGATTGTGGTTGTTTGATTAGCAGAGTTGCCAGCTATGCCCGCAACGATGGGCATCAGGGCAGCCAGCGCGACAAATTTTTCTATGGTGTTTTCAAAACCGCCGATCACGCGCGAGGCAAAAAAAGCGGTGCATAAATTTAATGCCAACCACATCCAACGGTTCTTCGCGCTTTTCCACACCGAGGCAAAAATATCTTCTTCCTCGCGCAAACCCGCCAGATTTAATACACCACTTTCTGATTCCGCACGAATGTAGTCCACCACCGTGTTTACCGTGACGCGCCCGATCACTCTGCCATCATCATCCAGCACGGGAGCAGAAACGAGGTCGTAACGCTCGAATGCTTGCGCCGCTTGCTCGGCTTTTTCATCTGAATGAAGCTTGATGGTATCGGCGATCATTAATGTGCCGACGGTTACGTCCGGCTCATTCACCACCAAGCGATGCAAGGGAAGTACGCCTTTGAAAATATCGTTTCTATCCACCACAAATAACTGGTCGGTGTGATCCGGCAATTCGTCAAAACGGCGCAAGTAGCGCGACACAACTTCCAGCGTCACATCTTCGCGTATGGTGACCATGTCAAAATCCATCAGCGCACCTACCGCATCTTCTGGATAAGATATGGCTGAACGCAGTTGCTCACGTTCTTCGATGGAAAGCGATTTGAACACATCGCGCATGACCGCCTGCGGCAGGTTCGGCGCAAGGTCGGCGATTTCATCTGTGTCTAGATGTTCCGTCGCACCGAGCAATTCATCGCTGCTCATGGTGGCAATCAAGGTTTCGCGCACGGCATCTGAAACTTCAATCAGAATGTCACCATCGCGGCCAGCCTTGGCTAAATTCCACACCAGCAAACGCTGTTCGATAGGGAGCGCTTCCAGAATGTAGGCAATATCAGCGGAATGCATGCCCGCTAACTTCTCGCTTAGCTCGACTAAATGTTGCTTGTGTAACAGCTTGTCTATTAGCTCATGGCGCTCTGCGCGCGGCATTTCTTGATGGCGCGCCACGGTTTCAATCAGCGCGTGCTTGTCCAACAGGTGTTGCACCTGTTGCAAATGTTCCTGCACATTTTCTGTGTAGTGGTTCTCGTGGTTATCGATCATCGCTTAAAATTTTTCAAGCAACTTACCACCATGAATTGCGCCAATTGGCTCATACTTTTTGATAAACCTCAGCGCCTTGATTTTTAAACTGTGCTGATTTGTCATCCATGCCTTGCTTCAGCGCTTGAATTTCCGTTATGCCTTGCGTGGCAGCATAGTCGCGCACTTCCTGTGAGATTTTCATGGAACAGAAATGGGGGCCGCACATGGAGCAGAAATGGGCGACTTTGGCGGAATCCTTGGGCAGGGTTTCATCGTGGAAATCACGCGCCTTGTCGGGGTCGAGACCGAGATTGAATTGGTCTTCCCAGCGGAATTCAAAACGCGCCTTGGATAAAGCGTTATCGCGGATTTGCGCTCCGGGATGGCCTTTGGCCAGATCGGCGGCATGCGCGGCAAGTTTGTAGGTGATGACGCCTTCTTTCACGTCGGCCTTGTTGGGCAAGCCCAGATGCTCTTTGGGCGTAACGTAACACAACATGGCGGTGCCATACCAGCCTATCATCGCCGCGCCTATACCCGAAGTGATATGGTCGTAGCCGGGTGCGATGTCAGTGGTGAGTGGGCCTAGCGTGTAGAACGGCGCTTCGTGGCATTGCTCCAGTTGCAGCTCCATATTTTCTTTGATCAGGTGCATAGGCACATGACCGGGGCCTTCTATCATCACTTGCACGTCGTGCTTCCAGGCAACTTGAGTAAGCTCGCCCAGCGTTTTTAATTCACCCAACTGTGCCGCGTCATTAGCATCGTAGATCGAGCCAGGACGCAGGCCATCGCCGAGCGAGAAGCTTACGTCGTAAGCCTTCATGATTTCGCAGATGTCTTCAAAATGGGTGTACAAAAAACTTTCCTGGTGGTGTGCCAAACACCACTTGGCCATGATGGAGCCACCGCGCGACACAATGCCAGTCATGCGGTTGGCCGTCAGCGGCACATAGCGCAGCAGCACTCCGGCGTGGATGGTGAAATAATCCACGCCCTGCTCAGCTTGTTCGATCAGGGTGTCGCGGTAAATTTCCCAAGTTAAATCTTCAGCGCGACCATTTACTTTTTCCAGCGCTTGATAAATCGGCACCGTGCCAATCGGTACAGGCGAGTTGCGGATAATCCATTCGCGTGTTTCGTGTATGTGTTTACCGGTGGATAAATCCATCACATTGTCTGCGCCCCAGCGTATGGCCCAGGTCAGCTTTTCCACTTCTTCGCCTATGCTGGAAGTGACGGCAGAGTTGCCGATGTTGGCATTGATTTTCACGAGGAAGTTGCGGCCAATAATCATCGGCTCGACTTCAGGATGGTTGATGTTGGCAGGAATAATGGCGCGGCCACGGGCAATTTCCGAGCGCACAAATTCCGGCATGATCTCTGCCGGAATGCTGGCACCGAACGACTGACCAGCGTGTTGCCGCCCCATCATCTCGGCCAATTTATTTCCTGTCACTCCTGATGTTTTCAGCGCCGCCAGATATTCACGACGCTGCATGTTCTCGCGTATCGCCACAAACTCCATCTCCGGCGTGATGATGCCGCGTCGGGCATAGTGCATTTGCGACACATTGCTGCCCGCCTTGGCACGGCGCGGTTGGCGGCGCAGATTAAAGCGCAATTCGGCCAAGTCAGGATCATTCAAGCGTTCCACACCGTAATGCGACGAAGGGCCGGACAATTCTTCGGTGTCGCCACGCTCGGCTATCCACGGCGTACGCGGCGCAGCCAAGCCGGAACGGATGTCTATCTGCGCCGCCGGATCGGTATAAGAGCCGGAGCAGTCGTACACATAAATCGGAGGATTTTTTTCTGTGCCCATTGCGGCTGGCGTATCCGACTGCGAAATCTCGCGCATCGGCACACGTATATCCGGGCGCGAACCCTCAACATATATCTTGCGCGAATTGGGTAAAGACTGGATGGCAGCATCGTCCACATGCGCGGACTGGCTTAAAAATTTGGGGTGGGCATTCATGGTGGTTGCTCCAAAATGAGGGAGCACAGCCGGTGGCTGGACGCTTCCCTACGACGGCATTACCCGTACAGGTTCAAAGGGACTCTCTCACCCCGCCGGCCTTCCGGCGAGGACCCCTACGCAGACGGGCAAGTTACTATGAAGCGTCACCAAAAGCAAGCTGGGTATAGGCCACATGTTAGCCCTGCGTTTAATTTGAGCGGACATTTCAGGACTAACACAGAAGCTACAATGCCTGCGGGATTAGGGAGGGAATAGGTTTGAGCGGTAGAATAATGTGTACAGGAGCAGGTCAACAATTGCTCCTGGGCAAAGTAGAAGGACCAACACGAGCGGCTTCATAATTTTAATTTGCAGCGAATTGCGGTTGCTTGGTATAGAGAACTCAGCTTCTTAATCACAACACCCCGGCATAATTTAAGGTAATCAGCAATGCCTAAAACAATTCAACATCTCCGCTGGTCAAGATGATTGATAATTTTCCATCGGCAAGCAATTTTTCATATGCACACACTTGGTTACGCCCGTTACCCTTCGCGTAATACAAGGCTTTATCAGCTTGCTCTACGAGTGTAGTCGGTAGGTCCTGTTGATTGACTTCAACAGCGCCTATGCTAACCGTGACCTTGCCTACTTGAGGCATGTTGAAGGCCTCTACCCTTGCCCGGAATCGTTCTAGGATAGCCAAGCCCATAGTCAGATCAACATCCTCCAAATAAACTACAAACTCTTCTCCACCGTAACGATAGAGTTGGTCGTCCGCACGGAATGTCTGAGTCATTAGGCGAGCAAACAGCAATAACACTTCATCGCCATGCAAGTGGCCGAATTTGTCATTAACGTTTTTGAAGTGGTCTATATCCAACATAGCCAGGCAACGCTTGGGGCGATGGCCTGGATCGTCTGATGCACGATTCTGATGGCTGCGTTGTGCGGCCAGCACACGCATCATTTTTGCGGAAAAAGTTGATCGGTTTAATAGCCCGGTCAGCGCATCGCGCTCGTTGGCATCAATCAATTCCAGATAGTTATGATAAATCCGCAAAAAACTGACAATGATGTCTTGGTCTTTTTGCTGCAAGGTATCGCTCTTGACGACTAAAAAGCCTACCAATCCATGCGTCGTGGCAACAGGGTGAACAATCTTGACGCCCAGCTTAACTTCACCCCCGATTTTGTTTTCCCATGTAGATACCACTTGTTTTTTGGTGATAAAGCATTGCTTCAAATCCGCATCGTCTTCTATGTTGCGAATGGCAATATGGCGTTTCGGCTTGTTGGGCTCATTGCCTTGATCTGACGCTGTTACAGCAACCATCAACTTAAGTGCGGAGTTCTCTGCCGGTATAGAAATTCCATACAAGGAAATTTCATGTGCAGAAATAAATTCCTGCAAGGTTTTAATCAAACACAGTTGCAGAGCGTGCTGCTCGCGCAGAGAGGTCAGTTCTACAATGTGCTTTAACAGCTGAGGAGGCGCGGATTCGCTCATATCAGTTTAGAACTCCTAGAAATGTTGGGTAGATATTTACGTGCCACATAATTGTCCACTATTTGCTTGAACTCATTGGCGATGTTGTCACCGCGCAGCGTGATTACTTTTTCACCGTCAACATACACCGGCGCGGCTGGGTTCTCGCCGCTGCCGGGCAAGCTGATGCCAATATTGGCCATTTTGCTTTCACCGGGGCCATTCACTATACAGCCCATTACCGCCACCTTCATTTCCTCTGCGCCAACATATTGCTCACGCCACAGCGGCATTTGTTCACGCAAATAGACCTGTATGTTTTGAGCTAGCTCCTGAAATACCGTGCTGGTGGTGCGACCACACCCGGGGCAGGCAATCACCATGGGCGCGAATGAGCGCAAGCCCATTGTTTGCAGAATTTCCTGTGCCACGATCACCTCTTGCGTACGATCGCCGCCCGGTTGCGGCGTGAGAGAAATGCGTATGGTGTCGCCTATGCCTTCTTGTAATAATACTGCCAATGCTGCGGTGGAAGCGACGATGCCCTTAGAACCCATGCCCGCTTCGGTCAGCCCCAAGTGCAAAGGATAATCACAGCGCCGTGCCAGTTCGCGATAGACCGCGATTAAATCCTGCACATCACTGACCTTGCACGACAGCACGATACGATCATGCGCCAGTCCCAATTTTTCGGCACGTTGGGCGCTGGTCAACGCCGACACAATCAGCGCTTCGCGCGTCACGGCTGTTGCTTCCTGAGGTTGCGGCAGACGTGCATTGTCGTCCATCATGCGCGCTACCAGATCGGCATCCAAGCTGCCCCAATTGACACCGATGCGTACTGGTTTTTGGTAGCGGCAAGCTGCGTCTATCATCATGGCAAACTGATCCTCACCTTTGCGATGGCGACCGACATTGCCGGGGTTGATGCGATATTTCGCCAAGGCTTGCGCGCACTCAGGGAATTCAGTCAGCAAGCGATGGCCGTTGTAATGAAAGTCGCCCACCAGCGGCACGGCACAATTTTTTTGATCGAGCAGTTCGCGTATGCGCGGCACTTGCGCGGCGGCTTCTGGCGTATTAACAGTAATTCGTACCAATTCTGAACCGGCTTGCGCCAGCTCAAAAACTTGTTGTGCAGTGCCTTTTGCATCAACGGTATCGGTATTGGTCATGGATTGCACCACTATGGGTGCTGTGCCGCCTACAGCTTTGTTGCCGACGATGACACGCTGGGATAGGCGACGTGGAATGAGATGCGTAATACTCATGCTATTCCAATGTTAGATGTGCCACTTCAGCTTTGTTGAAAGGTGTCAGATCCACCTCTTTGTCTAGGTAATATAAACGAACGCCGCTGGCATTGCCGATAGTCAAGAAGAAAGGTGGAGTGCCCCGAACGCGCCGCTCGCTGCCGCCTGGATTAAGTTGTGCCATCAAGTAAACACCATTTTTATCGGTCACCTCTACCCAAGAGTCGTGCTCAAACGTCATGCGTATTGGGGCAGTGGTGCGGGCTGCATTATCCGGTGCGGGTTGCACCACCTTAATAGGGAGCTGAGCCGCTTTCATGGCTGGGGGAAGAGGAGGCCCCACTAGTGGAGCCTTGGTCTGCGTAGCTTGATCCGGCGCATCGGTTGTTGTAAATGCTGGGGTTGTAACTTCATCTGCGAGTGTCTCTGTAGCTGCTGGTAATTGATGCCCGGTTTCCGCATCTTGAGTTGTCCCGTCGCTCAACCAAATAAATAAACCTAGGCCAATTGCCACACACAACCCCGCTGCCAACCAGATGTAATTTTGCTTATACCGTGCATATTGATTGGGGAAGCGCACCTCTTTTTCCATGCTGCTGGCAAGCGGTTCGGCTGGTATATGAGGGGATGGCAAGGCGGCCAATAGGGGTTCTGGATCTAGGTGTAGCAATTTAGCATAACTGCGTACAAAGCCGCGCACAAAGGCAATCTCAGGAAGGCGCGCAAAATTATCCTGCTCCAGCGCCTCAATTTGGCGCGGTGCAAACTTAAGGCGGTTTGCCACATCAACTAGGCTCAAACCCTGCTTCTCACGAGACTCACGTAACGCAACACCGACGCTGAATGGCCGACCATCGGAATTGTTTGGAGCATTATCTGGCGGGTTAACCATTCTGGATATTACCTTTGCCGCAGTAGTTGAGTTTCACGCGCATCCGGGAAGCGTTGACGCAATTGCGCGGCATAGCTTTCTTCTGTTTTTTTGTCGCGTATCTTGCGCTCAATACGCACCGCCAGCCAAAGATTCTCGGCCGTCAAAGGGGAAGTATTATTCTGGGAAAACTGCATAAAATAGGATTTTGCTGCGGCATGATCGGCTTTGTCAAAACTCAATTCGGCCAAAGCTAGCAGGGCTTCTGGCAAGCTGGGCTGAAGGCGCAGAGCCTTGCTCAAAAATTCTTCAGCCTCTTTCATTTTGCCGCTCTTGCGGGAACACAGACCCGCATTCAAATAGGCTTTTTCAGGCGTTTGATAGAGCGGATTTTTAAGTGCCTGCATAAAATGTTCAATGGCATCGGTCTCCTTGCCGCGCTGGCACAGAAACCATCCATAATTATTATGCGCCTCGGCATCATCCTCTAGGCGCAAGCTCTGCCGAAAATCTGCGTCTGCTTCCTTAAATTCACGTAACTCCATATGCACCAAGCCACGCAAGTTAAAAGCGGGGGCATATCGCGGCGCTGCCTGCAAGGCAATTTCCAGCTCTTCCAGCGCTATACCGTATTGCGCGCGCTGGTAATATTGTGCGGCCAACTCAGTGTGTATTTTGGCACTGGCTTGCGCCTGCGTGGTGGACTGCTGCGGTGTGCCGGCACATCCCGCCAGACTTAAAGCCAGCAGAAAAAATCCCAGCCTGCTCAAGCGAAAAAATAATTTCATGTGCGTATTCCCACCATTTTTTGCACTCTTCGGGTTTTGTCTTGCACCTGCCCGGCCAATTGCCCACAAGCAGCAGCAATATCGTCACCGCGTGTTTTGCGAGTGGTCGTGACAATATCGGCCTGCATCAACACATCGCGGAATCTAGCAATGGCATCCGCGCTTGAGCGCTGATAATGGGTTTGCGGAAATGGGTTGAACGGTATCAGGTTAAATTTGCATGGTACATCGCGCACCAACGCAACCAGTTCACGCGCGTGTTGTACGCTATCGTTCACCCCCTCCAGCATCACATATTCAAAGGTGATGAAGTCGCGCGGCGCATGTTCCAAATAACGCTGACAGGCAGCCATCAATACGCGCAAGGGATACTTCTGGTTGATGGGTACTAATTCATCGCGCAATTGATCGTTGGGTGCATGCAGTGACACGGCCAATGCCACCGGACATTCCTCGCCCAACCTATCCATAGCGGGCACGATGCCGGAAGTAGATAAGGTCACGCGGCGACGTGACAAACCATAAGCGTGGTCATCCAACATCAAGCGCAATGCGCTGACCGTGTTGTCGAAATTTAATAAGGGCTCGCCCATGCCCATCATCACCACATTGGTGATCGGCCACTGGCCCTCTGGATTTTTGCCAATCTGGACATTTGCCCACCACAACTGGCCGATGATTTCAGCCACGCTCAAATTGCGGTTAAATCCCTGTTTGCCAGTCGAGCAAAAAGAGCAATTCAGTATGCAGCCAGCTTGGGTTGAAATGCACAACGTGCCACGTCCCGGCTCAGGAATAAACACGGCTTCGATAGCGTTACCCGTGCCCACATCCAGCAACCACTTGCGCGTACCGTCAGTGGATAATTCTTCGCGCATGACTTGTGGCACAGTCACACAGGCTTGCAGCATGAGCTTCTCGCGCAAAGACGCAGCCAGATCAGTCATCGCCGCAAAATCGGACACCCCCATTTTGTGTATCCAGCGCAACACTTGGCGCGCACGAAAAGGCTTTTCGCCCCTCTCTGCAAACCAAGTGGTTAATTGCTGAACATCAAAATTGAGGAGGTTCTCGGCCATTAACGACTATAAACATTCATGCTGGGAAAAAAATAAGCGATTTCAATAGCAGCCGCTTCCGGTGCGTCGGAGCCATGTACCGCGTTAGCGTCAATGCTATCGGCGAAATCGGCGCGGATCGTGCCCTTGTCCGCTTTCTTAGGGTCAGTTGCGCCCATCAGATCACGGTTTTTTGCTATCGCATTTTCACCTTCCAGCGCCTGCACCATCACTGGACCGGAGATCATAAACTCGACCAAATCTTTGAAAAACGGGCGTGCGCGATGCACCGCATAAAATCCCTCGGCATCCGCACGAGACAAATGCACCATGCGCGCCGCCACTACTTTCAAGCCAGCCTTTTCAAAACGGCTATAGATTTGGCCAATCACATTTTTGGCCACTGCATCGGGTTTAATAATTGATAAAGTACGTTCAACGGCCATGCTTTTTTCTCCAAGTGTTTAATGATGAAACGAAAATTCCAGGATCGGATTCTATCAGGCTTTGCCCCTGCTGTCGCAGTCACGGACAAGCCATGGGTGTGTATCCTTATCCTTGCATTGTAAGAATGAATAATGGCATTATGTATGCAAAATATCCGGACGCAGGCTTCTGGTTAATGGCAGTATTTTTTTAATCGTAGTTGTTAACAAAGGGAAAAGTAATGAAAAAAAATGCAATGGTGGTTTTATTTGGAGCTTCATTATTGAGTGGTTGTGCAACCATTATGAATGGTGACATGGTTAATGTCCCCGTTTACACCACGCCTTCCGGCGCGACAGTGGTCATTAATGGAACTACATACACAAGCCCGGCGACAGTTATGGCACCCAGAGGTAAAGGTGATTTTAAATTGCATATAGAAAAAGAGGGCTATGAGTCGGTAGACATCATGCTTACGCAATCAAATGACGGTTGGTTGTGGGGAAATATTCTCTTTGGTGGTCTCATTGGTGTGGCGGTTGACTTTATTTCTGGTGATGCCTATGACCTTGATCCAGAACTGGTAAGTGCCGATCTCAAGGGGGTGAATGTAAGCAAGTCAAATGATGGTGCATTACAGTTTGTCTTGGTCGATATTAACCAGTTACCTGCGAGTGTGGTAGCAAAAATCAAGGCAGACTCAAAGGTGAAAATATAATTTCTGGCGAGTGAAGTGTCGGCTACTGCTGACCTTCACTTTGCGGCAACTGTTCCATCAAGCGCAAGCCATTGAGTATTTACTTCTGAGAGCGGATTTGTTGGCTGGCTTGGGCTGTATATGGCCATCCGATATATTCAGTATTGGCTATTTAGACGTTGATACAACAGGCATGCATGCCTGATGGCAAGAGTGGTGAGCGGCTGTGCGCTTTTCCGCTGGATAAATATTATGAGCCATACTGAATCAAAGTCACCGACTTCAAGCATATTACGATGGATAGCGAAGACGATCACATCGTCGCTGGATGCCTTCATAAATGCTTTGTCAATGACGCGCCGTGGATGTGGGACTATTAGTCAGTTGGTGTGAATGCGGGCTGGGCACTGTGGCGCGGATGGACGGGCTCTTGAGGCCACGATTTTCCCCCCTAATTTTGGTTGTACAGTGACTTGTCTTGGGCTTTCATCCCTATTTTAAATCCAAATACTCCATTGGAGAAATCTATACCCCCCTTGAAAAGCAGTTGCCCACAAACCTCCCCAAATTAAACATGACCGACAAATACGCTGTTCTTGGCAACCCAATC
This sequence comes from Gallionellaceae bacterium, assembly GCA_031420875.1. Taxonomy (GTDB): domain Bacteria; phylum Pseudomonadota; class Gammaproteobacteria; order Burkholderiales; family Gallionellaceae; genus Nitrotoga. Next base: position 17,087 of record JANONO010000265.1, read on the forward strand.
GCGCATAGCAAGTCGCCGCAAATACATGCGCTGTTCGCGCAACAGACCGGACAAGATATAAGCTATGAAGCCATTCTTGTGCCCGCTGGATATGACAATTTTGCTATCGAAGTTATGCGGTTACGAAAGGCGGGCTACCGGGGCTGCAATGTGACGCTTCCGTTCAAGCAAGCGGCATATCAGTTAGATGTTGCAGGAATAACATTGACCCCTTCAGAAGATGTCAGGTATGCCATGGCTGCCAATACATTAAAATTTTTAGACGGGGCAATACAGCTCGAAAATACAGATGGCATAGGCCTTGTTCGCGACCTTACTAAAAACCTATTTGCCAAGCTGAGAGGCAAGAAGTTGCTCTTGATAGGAGCGGGTGGCGCGGCCAGAGGGGTCATATCACCCTTACATCATGCTGGTGCGAATATTACGATTGCCAATCGCACAGCTGAAAAAGCTTACACCCTTGCTGAAAGATTTGAATTTGATATATCTGGTTGTAGCTATGATGAACTCGCAGATAATAAGTTCGATTTCATTATCAATGCCACTTCTGCTGGACTCAAGGACGAAATGCCAGATATTCCGCCGACCGTCTTCGCCCCCAATGCACTGGCCTACGACATGATGTATGGACGAGTCACACCTTTTATGAAATTTGCGCGCGAACATGGCGCGGCAGTGGTTGCAGATGGTCTGGGCATGTTGGTTGAGCAGGCTGCGGAATCATTTTTTCTGTGGCGTGGCGTACGCCCGGAGACTGCATCTGTTATAAATAAATTGCGCGATCAGGAATGAGTCGGCGCAAGGGTAGGTTCGCGCGCTGGGTTTGGCGCAGCATGACAATATGTTTGGTTTTTCTGATTCTTTATCAAGTCTGGTTGTTCGCGCATATCTGTTGGTGGATAAAATTTAATCCATCCACCAGTGCATTCATGGAAACGCGCCTGGAACTCATGCAGGATAAAAATCCTCAGGCTGAGCTGAAATATAGATGGGTCAACTACAATAATATTTCAAACCACCTAAAGCGTGCGCTGATTGCTGCCGAGGATGCAAATTTTCTGGAGCATGAGGGCTTTGATTGGGAGGGAATTCAAAATGCTTATGAAAAAAATTTGAAGCGGGGGAAAATTGTAGCGGGGGGTTCTACCATCAGCCAACAGTTAGCAAAAAATCTATTTCTTTCCACCAAACGAACGCCTTGGCGCAAAGCTGAAGAAGCGATCATCACCGTTATGTTGGAAGGTGTGATGGATAAGCGGCGTATCCTGGAAATTTATCTCAACGTAATCGAATGGGGCAATGGTGTTTTCGGTGCAGAAGCCGCGGCGCGACATTATTATCAAATCAGTGCGAGCCAACTTTCTGCGGAAAAATCAGCCAAGCTGGCAGCGATGGTGACTAATCCGCGCTATTACGATCAGCACCGCGAAGCGCGCGGCATGACGAGGAGAATGGGGATTATTTTAAATCGTATGGATAAGGTGGGCATTCCCTAATTTACTCATGTTTGGCTTGCATTATTCTATTGCGTTATATAGCAGCATGCGACTAACACTGGGAGCGCGGGCGTTTTGCCTGCAGCCAAGCGGGCAAGATGCCCGCGCTCCCAAAAACACAACAACCTGCGTTACCTCTGCGTTACTTTAGATAACTTCAGCTAACTTCCTGATCCAGACCAAACGCCTTGTGCAGCACACGCACCGCCAGCTCCAAATACTTCTCGTCTATCACCACTGAAATTTTAATTTCCGAGGTGGAAATCATCTGGATGTTGATGCCTTCTTCCGCCAGTGTGCGGAACATTTTGCTGGCGATGCCGACATGCGAACGCATACCGACGCCAACTACCGACACCTTGGCAGTTTTGTCGTCGCCGATGACTTCGCGCGCGCCTATGTGTTTCTGTACTTGGCTTTTCAGAATATCCATCGCCTTGGTGAATTCGTTGCGATGCACGGTGAATGAAAAATCAGTCGTGCCTTGCACACCGACGTTTTGAATAATCATATCTACGTCTATGTTGGCATCGCTCACCGGGCCGAGAATCTGGTAGGCGATACCCGGTTTGTCAGGCACGCCGATGATGGTGATTTTGGCTTCGTCACGGTTGAATGCGATTCCGGAAATAATGGCGTTTTCCATTTTGTCGTTATCCTCAAAAGTAATCAGTGTGCCTTCGCCCTCTTCTTCAAAGCTCGACAACACGCGCAACTTGACCTTGTACTTGCCAGCAAATTCGACCGCGCGGATTTGCAGCACCTTGGAACCGAGGCTGGCCATTTCCAGCAT